>JASHVW010000326.1 GCA_030044395.1 Verrucomicrobiia bacterium | reverse complement strand
GAATCTAAAGACAAGTCGGCGCATTTCTTCGAGCCTCACTTGACGCTCAAGGCCGTTACCCTGCCGCCGGGCGGGGAATGGATTCCGCGTCTGCATGGCTGGACGTTGTTCCAATTGCAAAGCGGGAACGGTTACTGGTTGGAGACGCAGACGAGCATTGAATTGGAAGCGGGAAGCACTTTGCTGGTGGCGGGCAGCCTCCAAGGCCGTGTACGCGCCAGCCTGTTAAATGAAACAACCTTCCATTTCTTCCAGGCGGTCCCCTACCGGCTGACCGGTTTGATCAGCACTGGCGAACAGAACTTTTTCAGACAGGCGGCAGGGTTGCGCGAATATACGTTCCAACTTTTCCCGGAAGACCATCCCGTGGCGTTAAAGATGAGAGAGGCGGTCCTGGACCCGGAGAGTGCCTCCTGCCTCTCAACCCGATTGGCCCTGTTGCAGGTTTTCGCCAGCGCTTTCGGCAAGGAATTGAAGCCTGCCGCTCCTCAGCGGGAGGTTCCGGACGCCAAAGAACGGCTTCGGGAGTTTATTCAGAACAACCCTCCGGACACCCTCCTCGAAATCCCCTTTAGTGAGCTGGCCAGAACCACTGGTTGCACACCCCGGCATTTAAGCCGCATCTTTTGCGAATTGACCGGGATGTCGTTTCGGGACAAGCGGGCGGAGATCCGATTGGGCCGGGCGCGGGAATTGCTGGCCACCAGCAAATCCAAGGTGGTGGAAGTCGCGTTGGAGAGCGGTTATAAATCACTAAGCTTGTTTAATCTCATGTTCACCCGGCGGTTCGGAACCAGCCCCGGGCGGTGGCGCCAGAAAAATCTCGCCAATAATATCAAAAACGGAAGCCGTCGAAACGGGACGATCAGCCAAGCCATTGTTATTTGAGGCGCGATCTCTCCATCAGAAAAAATTTGAATGCGGGCCGCGGAAATTCCATGCTTTCGTCTTCATGCACAAAGTCGTGATTATCGGTTCCGGTTGCGCGGGCTGGACGGCGGCGCTTTACACGGCGCGCGCCAATCTGCAACCTCTCGTCCTCATGGGCGCGCAACCCGGGGGATTGCTCACCACCACCAGCATTGTGGAAAACTTCCCCGGCTTTCCCGAAGGCTTGGACGGTTGTGAATTGATGTCGCGAATGCAGAAACAGGCCGAGCGCTTCGGCGCCAAGGCGACTTTTGGCTGCGTCGAAAAGGTGAATTTCTCCAAATCGCCGTTCGAATTGATTGTCGATGGCGAAAAGGTTGAAGCGGAAACGGTCATCATTGCGACCGGCGCTAGCCACAAGCATCTGGAGGTGCCGGGCGAAGAGTTGCTGGAGACCAAAGGCGTAACTTACTGCGCGACCTGTGACGGCGCGTTGCCGATTTTCCGCAATCAACCGCTGGTGGTGGTCGGCGGCGGCGATTCCGCCTGCGAAGAGGCGCTGTATCTCACGCGGTTCGGCTCGGAGATATATCTCGTCCATCGCCGCGACTCGCTGCGCGCGTCAAAGATCATGGCAGAGCGCGTGCATTCGCACAAAACCATCAAGCCGCTTTGGAATTCGGTGGTAACTGAAATTCTCGACGTCAAGCAGGATAAAGTGACCGCGGTAAGATTGAAGAATCTCAAGAGCGGCGCGGAAAGTGTTTTGGATTGCGCGGGAGTTTTCATCGCCATCGGCCATTCACCCAACACGACCTTGTTCAAGCAGCACGTCGCCATGGACGCCAATGGATTCATCATTCCAAAGTCGGGAACGATGACCAGCGTACCCGGTGTTTTTGTGGCAGGCGATTGCGCGGACCATGTGTATCGCCAGGCGGTAACGGCGGCTGGCATGGGCTGCGCGGCGGCCATTGACGCGGAACGGTTCCTGGCCGCGCGGAATGAATAGGTTGTCCCCTAATGACATGGCGAAGACGTTTCCAATCCTGATGTTGGTCGTGGTTGCCGCGCGGCTCGGCTCGGCGCAGACCAATTCCGTGACCCCGTCCACGACCAACATGTCCGTGCCGGTCATCGGCGCGGCGGAGGCGACCAACTATTATGACCAGGACGTGGTCGTCACCGGCAAAGTCGCGCAGGTCAGCATTCGCCCAAGTATTACGTTTATCAATCTGGTCAAACGCTATCCGGATTCGCCGTTTGCGGTGGTCATTATTGCGGGTCGCAGCCATTTTCATGGCAATGCGAACGCGCTGAGGGGCCAGGCGATTGAAATCAAAGGCAAGGTGACGAATTACCATGGCAGGCCGGAAATGCTCCTGAACGAAACGAGCCAACTCACGGTCGTCGGCGTTACTAACCTGGCGCTTTTCCTCCAGCCGAAATCCGATTCGACGGCCACGAATGCCACGGCCACGCCAGCCGCCGCGTCGCCTTGAATGGGGCGGCTTGTGCAGCCACGGCAAAAAATGGTGCGTGTTCGGCAATTCTGTTCCTGAGTTATTCATTGCGCGGAAATTGTCCTCCTGTTAGTTTTATCCTGCAGTTTGCTTAACAATTTAACTTGA
>JASHVW010000032.1 GCA_030044395.1 Verrucomicrobiia bacterium | reverse complement strand
ATGATCGCCACCTTGCACGCAGAAGGGTTCAAGGTCATCCTTTGGGTGTGTCCATTTATCAGTCCCGACAGCGATGTTTACCGTGATTTGGCGAAGCGAAATCTTCTGGTAAAGGATGACTCAGGCGAGCCTGCCATTATCAGGTGGTGGAACGGAGCAAGCGCCCTTCTCGATTTTACCAATCCGAAGGCAGTGGATTGGTTTCAATCCCGCTTGAATTACCTGCAGAGTACCTATGGCGTGGATGGTTTCAAGTTCGACGGCGGAGACAGCTCTTTTTATCGGGGAGTTGTTACTTCGCAACCGGAATCGCCCAATGCACAGACGGAGTTGTATGGGAAAATCGGGCTCCAATATCCATTGAACGAATATCGGGCCATGTGGAAGATGGGCGGCCAGCCTCTCGGCGAACGATTGAGTGACAAGGAACATTCCTGGACGGATCTTCAAAAATTAATTCCGGATATGATTCTTGAAGGATTGATGGGCTATCCGTTTTCATGTCCCGACATGATTGGCGGTGGTGAATTCACTTCCTTTCTTCCGGGCAACGCGATTGACCAGGAGTTGATTGTGCGATCCGCTCAATGCCAGGCCCTGATGCCAATGATGCAATTCTCTGTGGCTCCCTGGCGCGTGCTCGACAAAGCGCATCTGCAGGCGGTTCTCAAAGCGGTCCAGGTGCGGGAGGAACATAGGGGTTATATTTTGGAACTGGTCAAGCAGGCGGCCCTGACAGGCGAACCGGTTGTCCGTTCCATGGAATATGTCTTCCCCCACCAGGGATATGAACGCGTGAATGATCAGTTCATGTTGGGCGACCAAATTCTGGTTGCGCCGGTACTGGAAAAGGAAGCGATCAGCCGGGAAGTGATTTTGCCAGGCGGCACATGGAAAGGATTTGATGGGAAACTTTATCAAGGGCCGGCAACGCTTTCAGTGGACGTTCCGTACGACGCACTGTGTTCCTTTGAAAGGATGAATTGATCAGCCACCGCGTCAACGGTCCCGACAATTTCATGGGACGGACCTGGTAGGCTGCAATCCTCAAGTCCATTGGCTGGCGGCTCCCGGACAAATTTGCCAATTGAAACCAGCCCGTACGTTGTCCAAGCCAACGGTGCTCATCAATTCTTCCGTTTGACAAAACAGCAAACAAAGTGCGTAAATCCCAATTCATGTACACAAGAATCCAAATGAAGGCGATCCTCATTAGTGTGTTTTTATCATTGGGGGTGTCCACCGGCCTTGCCGGCGAAATTGGAGGACGATTGGAAGACGACGCCATTGCGTGGCAATGGCATTTAGACGGAAAATTCGGGCCTGCCCAATTGGACGACAAAATCAATGGGGCCAGGCTCAATCTCACCGGCGAATGTTTCGAACTGGTGTTAGGAGATGGCACGGTGCTTAAAGCCTCCGACTTCAAGCTGGATGGTACTCCGGAAGAAGAGCGGCTTGCGCCGGATCCTGACTCGCCAACGCTGGCGCGCCATTTTCCCGGCCGGCAACTCCTGGTAAAGTTCTCCGATGCGGATCGAAATCTCTCCGCCGAATGGCGCGTGATTTTGCGCGAGGGCTCGTCCTACATTCGTGAAGAGCTCGTGCTTCGCGCCACCGGCAAGGATGTGTTGATAAAAAAAATCATTTTGCTTGAAGAAAAAGTCCCCGGTGCGGAAACCGTTGGCACGGTGGACGGTTCGCCCGTGGTGGCGGGCAATTTCTTTTTTGGTTACGAAGAGCCGATGGCGCAAAACACGGTCGGGGCCGATCACCTCATCGAGTGCAGTTTTGCCCGCAATGCCGTTTTGAAGGCGGGCGAGACGCTAACGCAAAGTTACGTAATTGGCGTCGCGCCAACCGGCCAGTTGCGGCGCGGTTTTCTCAGCTATCTCGAGCGCGAACGCGCGCATCCGTATCGTCCGTTTTTGCATTACAATTCGTGGTACGACATCGCATGGGAGGACCGGAAATACAATGAGGCGGAAAGCCTTGCCGTGATTGGCCAAGTGGGCCGCGAACTCGCGCGGCGGCGCGGCGCGCGGATGGATTCGTTCCTGTTCGACGACGGCTGGGACGATAATCAAACGCTTTGGAAATTCAACAGCGGTTTTACCAACGGTTTCAAGCCGCTGAAAAACAAAGCGGCGAAGTTTCACGCGGGCATCGGCGTTTGGTTGTCGCCTTTCGGCGGTTATGCCGAAGCCAGAGCGCAACGGCTCAAATACGCCAGCCAGTTTGGCTTCGAAACCAACGCCAGCGGCTTTTCGCTGGCTGGACCAAAGTATTTCCAGCGTTTCCGCGACATTTGCCTGGAAATGATTCAGACCTATGGGGTCAACACTTTCAAATTCGACGGTTTGGCCGCAGGCGCCGAGGCGGGCGAAAACGGGCTGACACGCGATGGAGACGCGATGATGCGGCTGATCGCCGATCTGCGGGCTGCCGAGCCTGACCTTTACATCAACCAAACGACCGGCACCTGGCCCTCGCCGTTCTGGTTGCTCTACGTGGACTCGACGTGGCGCGGCGGGGCGGACCACGATTTTGAGGGCAAAGGTTCCTGGTGCCAGCAATGGATGACCTACCGCGACGCGGAGACCTATCACAACGTCGTGGAACGCGCGCCATTGTATCCGCTGAATTCGCTCATGTTGCACGGCATTATTTACGCAACGCATGCCGATCATCTGGACAGCATGAGCGCCGCGGACTTCGCCGACCAGGTGCGCGCGTTTTTCGGAACCGGCACACAGTTGCAGGAGATGTACATCACGCCCGGGCTGCTGGATAAGCAGAACTGGGACGACCTGGCAGAGGCGGCGAAATGGGCGCGCGCAAACGCCGATGTGTTGGTGGACACGCACTGGATTGGGGGAGATCCGGCCAAGGGCGAAATTTACGGCTGGGCGTCGTGGTCGCCAGGCAAAGCCATTTTGGTCTTACGCAACCCGGATGACAAACCCGCCACATTCGCCGCGGATGCAAGGGAATTATTCCAACTGCCGGCGGACGCCGCAACCCGTTATGTCATGCACAGCCCGTGGAAAGAGGATCGCGAGCAGCCGCCGGTGGAATTGGAAGCCGGTCAGCCACACCCGTTCACCCTGCAACCGTTTGAAGTGTTGGTGCTGGAAGGAGTGCAAGCGAAATGAACGCGGGGCGTTCCGATCCGCGCGAAATCGTTCCGGTTGCCAACCAAGCCTTGGGATTGGAAAGCCGGGTAGGCTCGATTGACGCCTATCGCGGAATCGTCATGCTCCTAATGTTGAGTGAAGCCCTTGATATCCCTGACGTTGCAAGCGCCGTGCCGGGGAATGGATTTTGGGCGTTTTTGGGCCGCCAATGGAGTCATTCCCCGTGGATCGGTTGCTCGCTCTTTGATTTGATCCAGCCGGGGTTTTCCTTTTTGGTGGGGGTGGCGTTGCCGTATTCGCTGGCGCGGCGAGCCATTGCGGGACAGCCACAATGGCGGCGCACGTTGCATGCCTTCTGGCGCGCCTTGGTGCTCATTTTTTTGGGCATCTTTCTCCGGTCCGTTGGCCGTTCAGAAACCTATTGGACTTTCAAGGACACCCTCACGCAAATCGGTCTTGGCTATGGATTCCTGTATTTGCTGGCACTGCGCCCGATCCGAATTCAGTGGGGAGCATTGGCGGTGATTCTGGTCGGTTATTGGCTGGTGTTTGCGCTTTATCCGTTGCCGGGACCGGATTTTGACTGGATCAAAGCCGGCGTGAATCCCAGCCAGCAACTCGCCGGTTTTGCGGGCCATTGGACTGAAAATACCAATCCCGCATGGAGGTTCGACTTGTGGTTCCTGAACCTTTTTCCGCAGGCGCATCCCTGGACCCATGCTGAGGACGGGGGTTATTGCACGTTAAGTTTCATTCCGACGCTGGGCACGATGATTCTTGGCCTTATCGCCGGCGGCGTGCTGCGCAGCGAACGGCTTCCCCCTGGCAAAGTGCGTTGGCTGGCCATCGCGGGCGTCATCAGCCTCACCAGCGGCTGGCTGCTGGGGATCATGGGGATCTGTCCAGTCGTCAAACGCATCTGGACGCCGAGTTGGGTTCTCTTCAGCGGCGGTTGGAGCTTGCTGATACTGGCGGCGCTCTATTTGATCATAGACGTATTGAACTGGCGCGCCTGGGCTTTTCCGCTCAAAGTGGTGGGGATGAATTCGATCGCCGTTTACGTGATGTCCTGGGTGTGTGTTGGATTCATCACCGATACCCTACTGTGCCACCTGGGCCATCGTTTATTTGATGTTTTCGGCAGGACGTATGAACCGCTGCTGCTGGGCATGGCCGTTATGCTTGTGGAGTGGCTGGTTCTGTGGTGGATGTATTGGCGCAGGATTTTTTTGCGGATCTAAATGAACGAAACGATTGCCTTTTACATTCCCGCTGTCGTGAACACGCTATTTGCCACAGGGCGTTTACAATGTTGGTTTTTACGAACACCCGCCTCGCGGTTCGGCGTGACCCATCACGAGGACGGGGCGACGGTTATTGAAGGCATCCGCATTCCCGTCGCGCGCAGGAATTCCCGGGAGAGGCCATGGAAATGAACCTGAAGCACGATGTTCAGGCCGTCGCGCGACAGTTCCAAATTTACGGCAATTTTTTGGGCGCCGAACCCTACGGCAGCGGGCACATCAATGATACCTACTGTGTTAGATTTGACCAGGGAGGCACGCGGGTTCGATATATTTTTCAGCGCATCAACCACAATATCTTTAAGAACCCCGTGGCGCTCATGGAAAACATCGGGCGAGTCACGGCGCACCTCGGTGAAAAGCTCAGAATGGAACCAGATCAGAGCCGCCGTGTGCTGACTTTGGTTTCGACTTGCGACG
>JASHVW010000325.1 GCA_030044395.1 Verrucomicrobiia bacterium | reverse complement strand
ATCGGAAGAAAGACCCGGTTAAAGCAGCCGAGCGCGGCAACGGACGAGCAAAAATCCGCGCTGCGCAGTGACGACTAACAGACTTAACCATGACGAAAATGCAGTCCAGGCAAAAATCACCCCGTTTTGCAGCGGCCTGCTAACGATCAGTTGAGCCGCGCCGATGCGTCTTCGCCCAGAGCTTTCGCCGTCGCTCGGAGAGGCTGTGTGAAAAGTCTTTCGCCCCGCAACATAGCGGCGAGGTTCTCGTGGATCGATGGCTGATTTTCTTTAATTCGAGTCTCTGCGATCAATTGCACGTCTAGCCGAGCAGGAATATCGCCGCTGGAAGTCCAAAAGAACCCCCAATGGCCCTTTAGCCCATTGTCTGGATGGCTTCCGTCAAGCGATGGAGGGAAATCAACTGCAATGTGCGACGAAGATTGTACGCCAGGCAGCTCAAACTAAATTCTGCTCGCACCGCAGCCAGGCCGCGCGTGAGAAATTCGTCATAGCCCCACTGGCGTAACGTTCCAAAGACATGCTCCACAATCGTTTTGCGCTGGACGACCAACTCCGGGCATTGCTTGACCCGCTGAGCCAATCGTTCCACCGCTGCTTCCTCCTTGGAACGATAAATCCGACGGTACCGACCCTGCGTGCACTGGCCTCGCAGGGCGCAGTTCCGGCAAGCTGGGGCGTTGTTGTATTCAATTCGAATCAGCCCATCATGCAGTGCTTCGCCGCGGCGCGCCAACTCCTGTCCCCCAGGGCAGTGGTAACTGTCCCGCGTTGAGTCGAACTGAAACGATTCCTTGGGAAAAATAAATCCGGTCCCTTTGCTTTGACCGCTGGCGTGCCGGTTGGCCGGAACGTAACTCTCAATTCCTGCCCGTTCGCACGCGGCAATCTGCGATGCCGAATAATAACCGGCATCGGCCACTACTTTGAGGGCTGGCGCCGACAAGTGCCTCTGTGCCCCTTGGGCCATCGGGCTCAACTGCTGCAGGTCATTGGCATCCTGGACAACCTGCGACTCAACGATCAAGTCATGCTTGGCATCGACAGCTACCTGTACATTGTAGCCCACTTGGCCTGTCTTCTGAAGCCGACTCTCAGGATCGTTCACCCCGATCGTCCGTTGCTCGCTCTGACCTAAATCGTTGATCCATTGTTCATATTGGCCTTTACGTTCCCGCAACGCTGAAATCTTCCTGGTCAACTCCTGCTGGCTCCTCTGGGGCGTTGCGCCCTCAGCTTCCAGATCGTTGTGGTCCAGCTGTTCCAGGTATTGCTCGATGCGCCCCTCCACCTGCTTGAGCAGTTCGGTTAATTGCTCGGGCGTCAGATACCGCTTGGGATGGTTGCACGCTTTGAACTTACTGCCATCAATGGCGATTAATTCCGCTCCAAATAAATCCAACTTGCGACACAACAAGTTGAACTGTTTGAGAACCTCTTTGAAACATACCCGGTTGTCCTTTCGGAAGTCAGCGATCGTTTTGAAATCCGGAACCATATTCCGCAGCAGCCATATCAACTCCAGATTGCGCTTAGCCTCGGCCTCCAAACGGCGGCTGGACCGAATCCGGTTTAAATATCCGTAAACATAAAGCTTCAACAGATCAGCCGGGTCATAGGGCGGACGTCCCGTGGCATTGAGTTCGGCACGCTGGAAACCCATCCCCTTAAGATTTAAACCCTCCACAAACGCCTCGATGAACCGAACCGGTGCCTCGGCCGCAACATAATCTTCCAAACACGGTGGTAGGAGCTGAGTCTGAGAACGATCTGGGCCTTTGCGATAGTTCATCTCAAACCGACATTGAACCCTCCGGCGCGTTCAAAGTTTTCACACAGTCTCCTTGGCGAAGGCGGAAGCCAGTCGGGCCGCCCCGCCGCGAGACCACCTGGGATATTTTTCAGACACGCTCCTAAATATCCCGTCACACCCCCACAAAAATCTCGCTCTCCGAGTTCCAAATTTTTCAAAGGAGTTGATGTTTCCGATGGTCTGATGCAATAAAATGGCATACATGCCCCCGGCGAATGAACACGATCGCATTCAAAACAGCCTGGCCGGCGAGCCGAAGGCGTTTGCCGCATTTGTTCAAGAAAACCAAAAAATGGTCTTCTCCGTCGTTTTCCGGATGACAGGTTCTATGGCCGATGCCGAGGACCTTACCCAGGAGACCTTTTTGCGCGCTTACCAACATTTGGACAGTTTCCGCGGCCAGTCAAAATTGTCCACGTGGCTATGCCGCATCGCCGTGAACCTGGCACTCAACTGGCGAGCGCGGGAAGCGCATCGCAATGTTGTCCATAATACGTGGGCGGAAAATGCCATTTCAGATACGCCAGCTCGGTTCCCGGACGAACTATCCCAACATGTACAACAGGCCCTCGATAAGTTGCCGCCTAAACAGCGCGCGGCCATTATCCTGACACTCTATGAAAACCAAAGCCACGCCGAAGCGGCAAAAATTTTGCACTGCACCGAAGCCACCGTTTCCTGGCGTGTTTTTGCCGCTCGCCGAAGACTTAAACGCATTTTGAAAGGAATTTCTCATGAATAATCCAGAGCTTGATGCCATCCTGAAAAAGGCGCGCGTCCCACAACCTCCGCTGGAATTTTGGGCTGACCTGCCCCAAGCGGTGATCCGGCAATCCAATCGGGCGCCATTGGCCTGCGACTTCCCCCGTCACAGCGCTTTCCCGCGGCTGGCCTGGGGCCTGGCCACGGTTTTTTGTGTCGCGATCGCGTTCTTCATCGGTCATTGGCGCGGTCAGATGGGAAGGCAGTCCTTTCCATCCCAGGACGTTTTGACCAACCCCAAGCTCTTGGCAGAGACCCTCGCCATGCTTCCCGGCCAGGTGCGGGCGATTGTCGAGGACCAGCGCGGGCTGAACGTTGTTTTGGCCGATACAAATAATGTGCCGCCATCCTCGCCGCTT
>JASHVW010000324.1 GCA_030044395.1 Verrucomicrobiia bacterium | reverse complement strand
GAGTTGATAACCCAGTATGACAAAGCCGGTGCAAAATAACGCTTCCGACGCGACAGAAACCGCGTGGACAATCGGGAAGCGCCAACCGCCGTCCGGCGAGCCGAGTCCCGCAAAAAAGCCGGCGAGATTAAAGGCGCCCGCGATCCAAAGAGAGACTTCGACCAACACGCGGATTTTTGCCCAAAGCATGGTTTTGGCGTCAATCGGCCGGTGCAAAAGAATGTCCGCCTCTTCCTTGTTGAAAAGAATTTCGCCCGCCGACGCCGCCACGAACATTGCCAAAAACGCAAAAGTCAATGCGTGGAGATATGCGGCCAGCGCAAAAACCGGTTGCCGCATCATGCCGAGGGTCATGCAACCAAATAGGGCATAAAATGCCAGCGTGAGCGCGAGCTTGTTGGCCACAGATTTCGGCGCGGTGCTTCGGCTCAATCCGCGCGCCCCGCGCCCCCGCAAAAACAACGTCAGAAAAAGCCGCCGCAACGCCTGCCGGGGTGTCGGCGCGCTCATGCCCGAGGCGAGCAATGGAGGCTTGACGGCAGCCGCGCTCATGCTCGAAAAGTCCTGGCAAAATCTTCCGCGCGGCGTTCCAGTTCCTCGCCGCCGGTCAATTGCGTGAAGAGTTTTTCCAGCGTGCCGCTTTGATGCGCCGCCACCAACTCATCCGGTTTGCCGTCCAACAGAAGCTTGCCCTTGTCAATGATGATGACCCGATGACAAACCCGCTCGACCACGTCCAGGATGTGCGAGCTATAGACAATCGTTTTCCCCTCGCGCGCCAACGTTTGAATCAACGCCTTGAAACCGACCGCCGCGTTCGCGTCCAACCCGTCCAGCGGCTCATCAAAAAAGACGACGGGCGGATTATGCAACAGCGCCGAAGTAATTACGACTTTGCGCCTCATTCCCTTTGAATAGGCCCCGAGGAGTTTGTCCGTCAACGTCTCGAAACTTAAATCAAAAAACACGATGAATTGTTCGATGCGATGCCGCGCGGCCTCTGCCGGGATGCCATAGAGCGCCGCGACCATTTCCAGATATTCAAGGCCGGTGAGCGATTCAAAAACCGCGCCGGATTCGGGCACAAATCCCACGTGCCGTTTGACTTCGATCGGTTCGCGCTTCAAGTCAAACCCGCAAATCGTCGCGCTTCCGCTCGTGGGTTCGATCATTCCGGTCAGCATTTTCAACGTGGTGGATTTGCCCGCTCCGTTCGGGCCGAGAAAACCGACGATTTGTCCCGCGGGAATTTCAAGTGAAAGCGCATCCACGGCCGTCTGCGCGCCGAACCGTTTCGTCAATTGATCAACGGCAATCATGTTCGTTCTTCCGGCCCCTCCGTTTTCGGATGCAGTCCGAACTGAACCAGTTTGGCCTTCATGGTGATGCGCGAGATGCCCAGCCATCGGGCGGCCTTGGCCTGGTTGCCCTGGGACATTTCAATCGCCCGCCGGAACAATTCCCTCTCGGCGAATTGCATGACACGGGCATGGACATCGGCTGATTCGCCAAGCCGAGCGGCGGCCAACAAGTCGTCAATGAATTCGACCAGCGGCCGGTTCGCGGAACCTGCCGGCGCCAAGTCTTTGTTGAGCGCCGCGCGCACGTGGTCGGCATTAATGGTATAATCCTGCGCCGTGAGGAGCGATTTGCGGATGACGTTTTCCAATTCGCGCACATTACCGGGCCAAGAGTGCGACTGGAGAAATTCCAAGGCCTCGGGGCGGATGGAGGGCGAGGCGTTGCCGAATTCACGGCCATATTTGCCAAGAAAATAGTGGACAAGCCTGGGGATGTCCTCTTTGCGCTGGCGGAGCGGCGGCAGCATGATGGAGACGACGTTGAGCCGGTAATACAAATCCTCCCGGAACGATTTATCCTGAATCGCGGCTTCCAGATCGTGATTGGTGGCCGCGAGCACGCGCACATCCACGGGAATTTTTTCCTGTCCGCCGAGCCGTTGCAGGCATTTTTCCTGGAGCACACGCAACAGCTTTACCTGGGTACCGAGGCTCATGTCGCCGATTTCATCCAGAAAAATCGTCCCGCCGTCGGCCTGCTCAAAGCGCCCGATGCGTTGCCGTTGCGCGCCGGTGAACGCCCCGCGTTCGTGCCCGAACAGTTCGCTTTCGAGCAGCGTCTCGGGAATGGCGGCGCAATTAATATCAATGAATGGGGCTTCGGCGCGGTTGCTGTGCTGGTAGATGGCGCGGGCAATCAACTCCTTGCCGGTGCCGGTTTCGCCGCGAATCAGCACGTTCACGGGCTTGGCAGCGATGCGGCCGATCTCCTTGTAAATGTTCTGCATGACGGCGCTGTCGCCAATCATTGCGTCCCGCCCAGGATCGGCCTTGCCGAGCGCCACAGGCTCGGACATCAGGCGGTTGCTGTCCACCGCCTTGCCGATCAGGTCGAGCAGATGCTGAATGTCGAAGGGTTTGAGCAGATAGTCGTAGGCGCCGTATTTGGTGGCTTCAATGGCGGTTTGCGTGGTGCCGAAGGCGGTGATGACAATAATCGGCAGGTGCGGACGGGTAAAATGCAATTGGCGCACGAGGTCCAGCCCGTTCAAGCCCGGCAATTTCAAATCGGTGATGACAACATTAAACTGACCGCGACTGGCGCGCGCCAACCCCTCGTCACCGCGGTCTTCGACAGTGACACTGCAGCCTTCGCTGGCCAGCGCCCGCTGCAACGTGTCGCGAATGCCGGTATCGTCGTCAATCAGCAATATTTTTGCGTTCATTCAATTATCCGCGGGAGGATGATGCCAAACGTGGTGCCGCGGTTCACCTCTGTTTGATACTGCAGTTCGCCGCCGTGCTTTTGAACAATCCGTGCCGCGATGGAAAGGCCCAGGCCAGTTCCGTTGTCTTTGGTGGTGAAAAACGGATCGAACAGCCGCTTTCTCACCTCGGGCGGAATGCCCTTGCCGGTATCGCTGACTTCCAAGATCACCACCGGCTGGTCGCCATTGCCGAAGCTCTTCCGGTCGGCGCGGGCGCGCAAGGTGATTTTTCCGTTCTGACCGATGCTGTCCGCGGCGTTTTGAATCAGGTTGATGAGCACCTGCTTGCATTGCGCGGGGTCCGCGCGCACCTGCATTGGCTCGCATGGTTCCAAAATCATTTCGATATTGCTCCGTTCCATTTGCGGCGCGCAAAACATCCGCGCCTCCAGCAGCAGCAAATCGGCTGAAATCACGGTGAATTCGGGCTCGGCCGGGCGTGCGAATTGCAAAAAGTCGTTGACAATCCGCTCCAAGCGCACGATTTCGCGTTCCACCGCATCCACGTCGTCGCGTTCGGGCGAACCGGCCAGGAGTTTTTTCTTTTGGATAAAGAGGGCGGCCTTGATGGCCGTGAGAGGGTTTCGGATTTCGTGCGCCACGCCGGCGGCGAGCAGACCCAGCGCGGCCAGTTTCTCGCGGCGTTCGGCCAGCGCCTCGCTCTCGAGGAGCCTGATTTGCAACGGCGTAATCATGTCCCGATACACCATCATCGCCAGAGCGACGCCGAACAGAAACAACAACCCGAGCAAGCTCAAAACCGACACACGCAGTTGAAGCAATGCGTTCTGCGCGTTGCTCAGGATCTGGCTCTGCAAATCCAGATGCGCCGCGGCCAGTTCCTGCCCCATGTCGGAGACGCGACGATAGGCTTGCGTGGTGGCGCTTGAAGGAACCAGCAGCAAGTTATTTGTTTCGGCGGATGAAACCGAGGCGGCGCGCAGGGCCTGCACATTGTCCAGGTAAGAATCGAACGCGGCGTCAATTTGTTGCAGGATGTCCTGCTCATGTTTCGTGTTATGCGCTTTATCCTGGCTGTCAATCCAGGACTCCAGACTATGGCCGGCAATCAGGAATTCCCTCCAATTAGCCTCGGTCGGCTCCGTTCGATAACGCATTAATCGGTCGCTGACTCCCCGGAGACGGTCCTTGAATTGCTCGGAAATACTGTAACTTTCCGACTCAAGCTGATTCAATCGCGAGCGCAGTTCGGCTTCCTGGCGCTCGAAATTGATTGTCACCAAGGCAATCAGAGCGCCGATCAAGACCATGACCAGAACCAGGGCGGTCAGGCGGAATTTTAATCCAAAATTCATCTGGACGGCTCCGCATTTAACAGAAAAGCGCGCGGTTTGCCACCAAGAAGCAGTTGTCTATTTTGGCGGATCAATTTTTACCCGGCCATGCAACAGGTTTTTCAAATCCGTCATCCGGCCAAAGCCGAAACGGAAAAAGTGGCGGACGAACCACCAGTCGCCGTGACGGCGCAAATCACGGTTGCGCTGGCGTTGCCGGCCGAGATGCCACCGCAACCGCCAGCACTCGGCCAGCGGCTCCAGCAGCGCCCATCGGACAAAAGAAAGCCGCCGTGAAATGATGACACCGGCGACGGACTCGGCGGCAATGAGCGCCAGTTGGGCAAGGGCCAGCATGAGCAACGGACCGCGCGAATTTTTCAACAACGTGAGCAGTTGATTGCGATTGGCGCGATACCGCCGCGTCGCGCTTGTGCGCGCCTCCACAAACC
>JASHVW010000323.1 GCA_030044395.1 Verrucomicrobiia bacterium | reverse complement strand
CAGAATAACATCGGCCTGGTAACCTGAAAATGGTCCCCAGTCTTCGGTGAGCAAAGCACGAACCTGCTCAAATCTGCCCTTGCCGAAATCACCGTCAGCAATGTCAATAATGCCGAAAAAATACCGCGCACGGGTGTTTTTGCAATTAATTGCCGCCTTTTTCTCGTCAGAACACTCGTATGCATTGATTGGATTATACCTCGGTTCTGCCGCGTTTGAAGAAAAACTGTATCGAGGTTTCTCCGCGCTGGTCGTGATGGTGCCCCTGTCCCGCCATCTTGTCTCGTCGAAGCGCAGCGGAGACGGAAGCTTCCGAGCAACTGCGGATGCGCCGTCCCGGATTGTTCGGAGTTCCGCCTTTAGGCAAACTACCTGAATATGATTCTCCCTCTCCCAGCGGGAGAGGGCAGGGGTGAGGGAGAATTATCCGCAAATCCTGTGATTCACGGGCAGGGAGAGCCGTTGGAACGAAAACCCCCTCCGATTCATGGTGAGGGCTTTTGGAGGTGGCAGGAAGCCCCATCAATTGGGTCAATGCGGACCGTTCCGCCGTGTGCGAACGGCATTTGCAATTGCTTCTTCTTCTCTCAATCCAAATGCGATGGTCTTGGACTGTCCTCGTGCTTGCTCCACTGTGATATCGCCGGCGGCATCAGTGCGCAAACTCGCCGTCGGCGCGCCATCAATTTGAAATTCATAGACGCTTTCCGGTCGTAGTCCCGATACCACCATGCGTAAAGCCACCGGTTGGCCCGGATAGGTGATGCTCCAGTGGCATTCGCCATCCGTCGTCTCGGGCCAGGTGCCGATATCCACCGTGACATCCGCTCCCGTCTTTCGCGTAAGGGTGAGCGCCGGTTTTTCTTGATCGCCTGAAAAGCACGCAAGCCGGTTTCCAACGGCTTCTACCGCAAATGAACCGGCGGAACGAACCTCGAAGCCGCCGACCGCAATCGTGGAACGATTTGTTTCAATCGTCAGTTCATACTCCTCGTTGCGCAACCGGTAATTGATTTCTGTTCCGTTCAACTCCGGCGTCGGATGCGGATCCAGACACAGACGGTTCCACTGTGGCCTGATGCCATAAATGTCCCGATATAGACCAACGATGGCCATGCAGTTCCCGGCAAGAATGTCATCTCCCGCCCCCTCCTGGTCGCCCCGCAGGTAGCGTTGATAGGACAAGCCATCCTCGCCATAGCGGGTCAAAGTGTTCTTGACGTATTTGAGCGCCAGCGCCGGATTGTATGCGGTGTAGGCGCGCACCCCGAGTTCGCCCCACGACAAAAACAAGTCCCCATTTTCGTATTTTGGAAATGGAAAATTGCTCCCGGCGCCTTCTTCGCGCTGATAAGGAAAAATATTAAGCGGCCAGATGAAAAGCTTCCCCTTTTCCATTTCCGCTTCGATTCGGTCGAGAATCGCCTTTTGCCGGGCCGGATCATCACAAAGACCATAGCCAATGGCCGCAAAATTCACCGGAGTAACCAGGTTGTCGCCATGAATCGAGCCGTCCTTGTCGCGCCAATAGACATACCACTGGTTCGTCGGATCCCAGAAGCCGCCCTCGGAAATCGGCCGGTTAAAACTGGCCTTCAATCGCGCCGCAAATTCGCGGTAATTGGCCGCTTGATCCGGATCGCCAAGCGTGTCTTCCGCGCCGGCCCACAACTCCAATGCCTCGTAAAGTTCCGCATTCACCAGCGCGTTCTCGTAGGACGCCCAAATAATATCAATCCAGTCGCTCCCGCGTTGTTGTTTGCAGGAATCCGTCATCATCGCCACCAGTCCGCTGTGTTGAACCTCCCGGCGCATCAGAAAATTCAATGCCCGTTCGCACGCAGCCTTCTGCCCGCCAAGCCATCGCCGGTCCCCTGTCAGATCAAACTGCTCGGCCGCGTTGATGACATAATCCGGCTGCGAATCCAGCAGGTATCCCCATTGCGCCTCATAAAAGCCGTTCGTATCATACGTGCCAGGCATCGCATCCCACGACCCGTAACACCACCTTGCTTTGACCCGCCCGTCCGGACCAATCGCGTGGTCGCGATAATAATCCAGCGTCTCGGAATAATTGGCGATGTAATCCGGTTGGTCCAGTGCCAGCCCCATTTCCCCGAACCATTGTTCGTGCAGACAAATATAACCGGACCGCCAGCCGTTGCCTCCCGTCAACCCCGAATCAATCACTCCATACCGGGCCACCGTGTTCAGTAATTCACGAATACTCGCGCCATCTAATCCTTGAAACGTTCCCCGGTTGTATGCCTGATCGTAATCCAGTGCCTCCACCATGAATTCAACACTCACCGTGCCGGCATCCACGTGAAACGGCGCCCAAAGATCCTGCCGGTCCGGTAAAAAACGCCACAAATCGTGTTTCGGTTTCAGTTCATCGCCGCTGACAACGTAGTTGAACGAGAAAACGTTGTTCGGCTGATGCGAGAAGCGGACCGTTCCATATTGATTCCTCGGAAGGAGGGGAGTAATTCGCAGGCAATCGTCCTCCTCCCGGTTCCAAAATGTGACCGTGCTGGCGTGCGCCCCGTAGGTTGCGTTGGGCGTTTCCAGGTATTTGTTCCAGACCACTCCGCCGTCATCCAGCATTCCGCCGGTCCACGTGAATAGGTTGCTGAAATCCCATTCTGGAAATGCTGCGTCCGTCAGCGTTGCTGCCGTTGAATATCTTCGTGTAATCCGCCATTCAATCCCCTCCGCGTGCGCCGCAAATTGCCAGGTTTCGCGGACCACTTCACTGCCCGGTTTGCCAAACTCAATCCCGGTTACCGTCACGGTGTCACCCTTGACCGCAACCTTGGGCGTGGCAATGCCGGTCCGTGTGGTAAACCATTGGCCATCCAGACAAATGCCGCTCGCAACGCCTGATCCTCCCGCCACCTCGCGCCCCCGCACAATAACCCGGTCAAGCCGGCAGCACCCATTGTAATTCAGCCGCAGAACCAAATTGCTCCCCTTGTCAGACAGGGTCACCGTGTGGGCAAGGGAATCCAACTGCACCGAACCGTTGGCAACGCCAGACAGATTGGCCCAAAACAAAAACACGGCGAAACTGGAAATACGAACGCCGTTGGTCATTGGTAATCCAATTCTCGAAGATTATCGTGTGGCCAGTCCCGCATATCTATCGCTTTTTCGCCCATGAAGCCGGCCTGACGGCTTGGCCTTCCGGCAGTTTCGCTCATAACCGCAGAAAAACTTTTCGTTGATATAACAAGCGCGCGAACCAGAACGCCAGCAATAATCCGGTCACCGAAATCATCAATTGCCCGAAGCCCTCCGCCACGTGCGCATCGAAAAATGCTTTGATGTTCCCGCCCGCCAGCCGCTCCGCTGGAGTGGCAAATCCCCCAAGAATGTTGTCGGCCATGTAGAGCGTGATCGAGTTCATGCCGATCCAGACAAACGGCTGGCACCAGCGCTGCCATTTCCACACGTCCACAATCTGATAAAACGCCCCCAGCAGCAGGGCGCTGTAACCGCCGGCCACCAGTACGTAAGAGGACGTCCAGATTTTCTTGATCACCGGGAACTGCAATCCCCAAAGCCAGCCCACCACAATCCCCGCCACTCCGAACAACAGTAGATAAATCACCTTGCGACGATCTTGGATCTTTCCGTTCTTCAAAAGCAGCCCCGCGAACGCGCCCAGCAAACACGTCCCAATCGCCGGAATCGTGCTCAACATCCCCTCGGGGTCCCATGTCCCGTCCCACTTGTAGCCAGGCAGATATTTTTGGTCTAAATAGTTGCTCAGATTTACGCCTTCGAGGAAAACTCCCCGGATGTAATTCGTGCTGGCCATGTTGAGCTGCCTCACGTCCGCCAGCCCGCTTTCCCTCCCGATGAATGGGGTTTGCGCTGTTGGCCGCACATCGGGAAACGGAACAAACGTCATCAGCGCCCAGTAACCAATCAGCAGCCCCGCGCATATCGCCGCCAGGCCGCGCGGGCGGAAAAAGCAAAAGCACAGGCCGGTAAAGAAATAAGCCAGCGCGATCCGTTGCAACACCCCCAGCAGCCGGATGCCGGGCCAGAGATGGTCGAACCCGCCGTATTCAAATATGCCAAGCCCGTACAGCAGCACGCTCCGGATCACCACTCGCTTCAACGCTTGGGCACGGCCAA
>JASHVW010000322.1 GCA_030044395.1 Verrucomicrobiia bacterium | reverse complement strand
TGTAAATAATTCGTCGCATTGGGGCTGGTCTGTGAAACCACATTGCCGAAGATCGTTTGATTGCCATCCGTCTTGTGTTCAAGCAGTGTTTGCAGCCAGGCGACGCCAATCAGCGCGCCAAGCTGCCGGTTAAAATTGAACAAACCGGCGGCCGCCACGTCTTCTTCGGCCGGCAGGCAGGTTAATGCCAGCAACGTCAGCGGAATAAACTGGCATCCCAGGGCAAAGCCGCGAACGATAAGCCAGGAAGCGAAACCTTCGAAATTAAGGTTGGACGGCGCATCGCCGAGATGCCACATCGCAATGCCAAACAAGAGCAGGCCGGTGAGGATGACAACAACCGGTGGAAATTTTGTGAACCGAAGGAGAACGCCCACGGCCAGAAACGAAACAGTCGCGAAGAATGTGCCCGAAAGCTGAACCAGCCCGCTCATCGAAACCGGATATGACAGGACGCCGGAAGCAAATCCCGAGATGGCGTAACCGCTTCCAAAAAGGGCGACACCTGCAAGCAGCACGACACACATGCCAAACGTAAAATTGGCATAGCGAAAGGCCCCATATGGCAAAAAAATGGGTCCGCCGCTGGTTTCGATAAACACCAGGCTGACGATACAAGTGGCCGCGAGCAAAATTGCCCAGACAATCGGAGGGTATTCCAGCCAGCAGTTGCGATCGCCCTGTTCCAGCACATAAACAACCGCAAACAGCGCGGTGATCATCAGGATGATCCTCGCCGGCAAAAACTCAGTGGGCGAGACGGAGTCACTTAACAAGTGTCGTTTCCAGATAAGCCATCCGCAACCGAGCAGACCGAATGGCAGTATCCCAAGATAGGCATCACGCCAATCGAAATTGTAGGCAAAACCACCCAAGATTGCCGGAACGATCGTCGCCGGAAACATGACCGCAGAAAGCGCATACGCGCCTTGCACCAAGGGTTGTTCGCGGCGGGGAAATATGGCCAGTAAAGTGCCCTGGCCGAGGGCAATCATCGCGCCGCCGGCACAGCCCTGCATGAGCAGCACCGCAAGGAACGATTGGTAATTGGAAGTCAACGCGCCGGCGGCGGTCGCCAGGACAAGGACAATGGATGCCGTTAGAAATGCCCGGCGTTGTCCAAAACGTTTCTGCAGCTTGGCCGCCAGCAGCAGCATGTAGAGTTTGCCAACATAATAAAAAATCGCTCCCCACGCAATCTGGTCGGACGTTGCCGTATAGCCGCCCATCAAATACTGCCTCAGGGTCGAGCACATCGCGCCGTTGACGCCATCCAGCAAAACCAGAAAACCTGTTGCGAACAAAAACCCGATTTTTTCAAAACAGAAGCTGTCGGCGATTGATTCAGCCGGCACAACGTCCATGGCTGCGGCGGCATTACTCATGCGTCCTTTCCAAATTACGGTTTGCCCGAACGACGGTTGCCGCGGAGTCACTGGCGAGGTTTAGGTTTGAAAGGGCCTGCAAGTTGGTTGCCACCAGGCTTTGCACCAATGCATTGGCCTGCGTCCATTCATTTGAATAAATGTCCGTGGCATAAACCGCCTGCACGGAAGGAACCTGCGTTAAAACCGGGCCACTATGATCCCCCGTGTGAATCGTCACCCGCATGGACAGGCCGATCCGCAGGGGATATTTCCCCAGTTGTTTATCGTCCAGGACAATCCGCACCGGCACCCGTTGCACGATCTTGATCCAATTGCCCGAGCCTTCATCGGGGGGCAACAGCGAGAATGCCGCGCCGGTGCTGGGAGCCAACCCCGCCACATGGCCCTCGTATTTGACGGAGTCGCCATAAAAATCAGATTTTAAGCCAACCGGCTGGCCGATCCTCACGAACCGCAGGTCGTCCTCCTTAAAGTTGGCATCCACCCAGATTTCGTTCAGCGGTATGATGGCCATGAGTGCCGTGCCGGGCGCGACCCGCTGCCCGACCTCGACATTCCGTTGCACGACATATCCCGTCTCCGGCGCGTTTATCGTGGTTCGTTGCAACGCGAGGTCCGCATCCAGAACGTTTGCTTCGGCCTGGAGCACCATCGGATGGTGTTCCAGGTCCGTATCGGCGACCAGGGCTTGCGCCGCGCTCAACTCTTGTTTGGCGACGTTCAGCAAATCGCGCGCGCTGTCCACGTCCTGCCTCGCATGAGTGATGTCCTCCATCGAAACAGTCCCCGACTGCGCCGCCATTCTCCGTTGGTAATCGTCCTCCGCCCGCGCCAGATCTATGGTGCGCGCCGCGACGTTTGCTTTCAGCTCCGCGACATTGACATAGAACTGGCACACCTTGCGCATCGTGTCTCCCAACGCCCCCTCGGCCTGCAACAATGCCACCTTTCCATCGCTGTCATCCAATACTACCAGCGGCTGGCCTTTTAGCACGAGGTCGGTGTCGTCAGCATTAATGGCCACCACCGTGCCGGTGACTCGCGGCACCAAAAAGACTTCATTGCCATGAACGTAAGCGTCATCCGTCGTCCGATCAGGAATGTCCAGCCTGAAGAAATACATCGCCGAGACCGCCAGCAGGACCAAAAACAACACGAGGAATATAACCATCCGCTTGCGGCCCTTTCGACGCGGCGTTGGCGGTTGTGGTTGAACGGCCGGAGCGGCAGACGCGGGTTGAGTCGCAGCCTCCTTTCCTGGAGAACCGGAATCCGGATTGTCAACGGATGTCATTTATTTTTCTGGTTGACTGATTCCTCTGACCTTCAGCCCCGGCGTTGTTAAACGCGATGTCCAGGTCCCTGAATGCGAACACGGCCTTTTCAATGGCAACCATGATTTTCCAACTTGCTCCTCCATAATAGTTTCGCCGGCATTTCGCCAAATTCGTGATCCAGACCGACCCGCTTTGGGCGATTCAACCTGGCGGACGATTGATGCCAAGCGGTCACCGTTCCTCTGGCTTTTTCCACCCTATCACTTTGCTGACGGTGCAATCCATCATACCTTGGTGTGAATCCTGTAACCCGAAAGCAGAAGAACAGGCTTTGCGCGGTCCCGCCACCGGCGCGAATGGCGCCGCATGCCGTGGAGACTTACCCCAAGGAAACGATGAGTGATTTCCGGAGTCTGTTTGCCTGCGGACCCAAAGCGGTCCCGATGCGGAAACCGTATCAGTCCAAAACGCAAAGCGACTGAGGAGTCCCTCGGATGTTTGCGCCAGCTTTTGGAGTGCGCCAGTCCTCTGGCGCTTTGGGAAGTCTCCGTGCATTCGAAAGCGGCAGAGGATCCGCCGTCGCTCGGGAGCTATGGCGGGACAGGCTACTGGAAAACGCAAACGTGAAGAGAGGGTTTAGGGTGCCGAGGTGCGGTCCTTTTTGAAGATCGAAGCTTCCAAGCCCCGTTCGATGTTGCTCGACGGACCAAGCGGCTTTGAGCCGCCCTCACTTTTCCAAGCCTCCGGCAAAGCCGGACGTCGCCGAGATGACTTTTGAAGCATCAGTTCGGACAAGAAATACGAAGCAAACGACAATTTGCGGCTAACGGTGGCCGGTCGGCGGGCTTAACTTTAAGGTGATGCCTTGTGACGTTAAATATCGTCTGTTGAAATTGGGCCTGTCCGCGGCATTTCGGCCGGCGGAGGAAACACATTGGATTCGATGCAACCGTCACTCATGTTTGGCGTTGGTGGATAGGAGTGGGAAATGGAAATGTTTTGCCACCGGCAGGGAATTGACCGGCCTTGCCGCGCCGCGCGCCCGTTAGGTCACTCCGGTCACCACCTCAATCAATCAACATCGTTGAACGCAGAGACCGCCTGGGGCAAAAGACGCGGCTGCGGCCGAAACTCTTGTTCCCCCTGCGGAACCTTGGACTGACTTCGCGTCTTCGCGTCGACGCACAACGGCGTTCATTCGGGTCGAGCCACGGCCCCGAAATTTTCGACCGCTCGCCCTTGCTTTCTCCGGGATTTAATGCGATTTATTATGGCCTCAAGTGCCGGAAAGGTTGGGTAAAGGAGTTTCCATGAGCGACAACACATGCATGGTCGAAACCGCCGCGGGCGCGGGCGCGGTTTCGCAGATCGAGCCGGAGAGGCGCCAGCGCAGACTCGAACCGTATCAACAACGGTTGGAGTGGATTGAAAGCTTGTTCACCCAAATGGCGGACGCCGTCTTTGTCGCCGGGTTGGACGGGCAAATCATTGACGTGAACCCCGCTGCTTGCGCGTTGCTGGGCTATGAAAAACAGGAACTGCTCCGAATGCGCGTGTGGGATTTTGTCAGCAGCGCGGCGCGCGACGAAATCCTGGGATTGTTCAGTACGATGAATCCGGGAGCGCCTGTCGCCGTCCAACGCACGTATCGCTGCAAAAACGGCGAACAGAAAATCGTCGAGGTCAGACAGACCCGCGACGACCACGGCGGCCGCGATTTGATTGTCATCTCCAGCCGGGACATCACCGAAGCGGCGCGGACCAGGGCTTTGCTGGCTGGAGAAAGGCGTTTGCTTGAAATGGTGGCGAAGGGGGGGCCGCTTGGCGACATCCTTACCGCCCTCTGCCGGCTGTCCGAGGAGCTTTGCAGCCGTTCCATCACTTCCATTCTGCTGTTGGAGCCAGGCACACGCCAGCTTTGGCATGGTGCGGCGCCCAGTCTGCCGCGGGAATATATCGAGGCGATCAACGGCGGCGTTATCGGTCCGTCGGCGGGTTCCTGCGGGACCGCCGCCTATCGTGGCGAGCCGGTGATCGTCTGCGACATCGCCTCGGATCCGCTGTGGAAGGATTATCGCAATCTGGCTCTGCCCTTCGGTCTCCGGGCCTGCTGGTCCATGCCCATATTCTCGACTGACCGGAAGGTCCTGGGGACCTTCGCCATTTATTTCCGTGAACCGGGCAGTCCGACGCGACCGCTGCGTGAAATGATTGAACGCCTGGCCGATCTGGCCAGCATCGGCATCGAGCGCACCCGCGCCCAGGAAGACTTGCGGCGCAATGAAGCTTACCTGGCGGAAGCCCAGAGAGCGAGTCTCACCGGCAGCTTTGGCTGGAACGTGTCCAGCGGGAAACTCTTCTGGACGGATGAAACCTTTCGGATTCTGGGATACGACCGGACAATCGAGCCTTCTCTGGAAGCCATATTTAATCGCATTCATCCCGACGACATCGCGTTGGTGAAACAGATTCTCAACCGCGGGACCAATGGGGAAGAGAGCTTCGACATCGAGCACCGTTTGCTGATGCCGGACGGGTCCGTCAAACATGTTCACGCCGTGGGTCACGCCACAATTGGCGGGCCGCACGGCAGGGAATTTGTCGGGGCGGTAACCGAAGTGACGGAACATCACCGTGCCAGGGCCGCCTTGGAGCGGGCGCTGTCCGATCTGAAAAAGTCCGAAGAGGCGCGGGCTGAACTGGCGCGGGCCGCCCGAATGACCACGATGGGTGAGTTGGCCGCTTCCATTGCCCACGAAGTCAACCAGCCGCTCACCGCCGTCGTGACGAACGCCAATGCCGCCCTCCGATGGTTGGATCGCGCCACGCCCGATCTTCATGAAGCCCGGCAGGCGGTCCAACGCATCGTTCGCGACGGAATCCGTGGCAGCGAGGTGATCGGCCGGATTCGTGCGCTGATGAAAAGGGAGCCGCCGCAGAGAACGCTTTTAAACGTCAACGAGCTGGTTCAGGAAATTGCCAGGTTGGCGCCGGTGGCGCCGGCGGAGGCGGCCCTTCAGTTGGAATTGGCGGGCGCATTGCCGGTCGTTCCGGCGGACCGGGTGCAGTTGCAGCAGGTTTTGCTCAACCTTGTGACCAATGCCCTGGACGCCTTGAACACAGTTTGCGACCGGCCCCGTGTCGTGAGGATTGAGACCAAATCTGTTGGAAATGACGCCGTGCTCGTTACGGTTCGGGATACAGGCGTCGGTCTTCCGCCGGAGAAAATGGAACAACTGTTCAACCCGTTTTTCACCACCAAGCCGGACGGCTTGGGCATGGGGCTTTCCATCAGCCGTTCGATTGTTGAAGGGCATGGCGGACGTCTGTGGGCTGAACCGAACGACGCGCATGGCGCAACCTTTCGTTTTACTTTGCCAACTGAAAAGGGGGGTGTTACGTGAACCGCGCGGTGCATCGAGTTGAAAAACAGGCGGATCCGACGGTATTCGTTGTGGACGACGACGTCTCGGTGCGTAACGCGCTGAACAGCCTGATCCGGTCGGTTGGTTTGCGCGTGGAGATGTTTGCCTCCGCGAAGGATTTCCTCGGTCGGAAAATGCCGGATGGCCCGGCTTGTCTGGTATTAGATGTGCGCCTGCCGGGCCTGAGCGGACTGGAGCTTCAGCGCGAACTGGCGGCGGCAAACAGTCAACTTCCCATTATTTTTATCACCGCGCACGGCGACATCCCGATGACCGTCCGCGCCATGAAGGCGGGCGCCATCGAGTTTCTTTCCAAGCCGTTTCGGGACCAGGACCTGCTGGATGCCATTCATCAGGCCATCGAACGCCACGCCGATACGCTGGCGCTACGCGCCGTCGCCGCCGATTTGCATCGCCGGTATGAAACTCTGACGGCCCGGGAGCGCGAGGTTATGCGTCTGGTCATCCGCGGCCTGCCGAACAAGCAGATCGCCGAAGCGCTGGGCACGAGCGAGGTAACGGTAAAAATCCAGCGCAGCCAGGTCATGCACAAGATGCGCGCCGAATCCCTGCCGGCGCTCGTGCGCATGTCGGAAAAGCTGGAAACGACGGAACCTTTCGACGTGCCAGTGCCGAACGCACAAGATGCGCGCCGCCATCGCTCCGCTCTCTGATGGAATGAACCGCTAAACGCGCGGAGAATCCAATTCGCTCCCTTCTGGTTAGAGACTTCAAACCAAAGTATGATGGAATTCACCACCGGCGAGGTGTTAGTGTCGTGTTATGGAGAAAGGAGAAAAGATAATGGTCTTGACGGCGCGGGACGAGCACATGTTGAAAGGTGCTGCCTTTCCCGCGCTCATTTTCTCCCAAAACCAAAACAATTGAGCCAAAGGAAATTGAACCATGAATACAACAGCAATGTCCGAAGCAAGCACGACAACGCATCCTGCAAAATTGTTCTACACCGCCAAAGCCCACACGACGGGTGGCAGGGATGGGGGCGCGTCCCGCACGTCCGATGGCCGGCTGGACGTGAAGTTTTCGCTTCCCGGCGGCCCCGGCAACGGCACGAATCCGGAACAGTTGTTCGCAGTCGGTTGGTCGGGATGCTTCCTGAGCGCGATAAAACATGTTGCCGCCAAAATGAAGGTGAGGCTCCCGGCTGATCCGGTCATTGACGTCGAAGTGGATCTCTGGGCTGGTGACGACGGTTATTCCCTCAAGGCGCGGCTTAACGTCAGCTTGCCCGGTTTGGACCGCCAGGCAGCGCAATCGCTTTTGGACGCGGCACACCAAACGTGCCCTTACTCCAAAGCCACGCGGGGGAATATTAATGTCGAGATTAACCTGATCGAGCCCTGAACCGCATTAACCAACGGAATGAGAGCGCCATGAAAAAAGGTTACTGGGTGGTTGCATACAGGGCGATTTCGGATGAAGCGGCCGTAAAGGCTTACGCGATATTGGCGGTGCCGGCGATTCAGTCGTTCGGAGGGCGCTTTTTAACCGCGTCCAACAGCCGGATTCAGGTTCACGAAGCGGGATTGCGGCTGCGGACCATCGTTGTCGAATTCGATAGTTATGACTCTGCACTCGCCGCTTACGACAGTGGCGCCTACCAAAAGGCGATTCAGGCGCTTGGCACCGGCGCGGAACGCGACCACCGCATCGTGGAAGGCGCGTAGATGCCGACGCTGGCCGCAGTGCGGCCAGCGAAGTTCAACGATGAGGCAACATGAAACACGA
>JASHVW010000031.1 GCA_030044395.1 Verrucomicrobiia bacterium | reverse complement strand
GATCCGGAGGATTTTGGCGCGCTCGATCCTCAGTTATCCATTTCCGGGCGCCTGGCAAAGACAATTCGATTTCCATGTAAAAGCTGTTGCGTCGGGCGGTAATTTGGCGTAAGAAATTGACATGCAAGTTTCCAAGTTGTTTCCCGTCGTCGGCTTGGCCGTGATGTACCTGGGTCTGGTTTCTGTTCGCGCCCAGGACACGCCCGCCCAAGCCGCGGCACGGGCGGCGTTGCTGGAGAAAATGAATGAAGCAAACGGTGGCGCGCCTGTAAATACCGTAACGTCGGCCCCGCCGGCCACGGTTACTCCGGTTCCAGCCGAATCGCCTGGGGTGACTTGGGCTCCTCCAGCAGCCGTTACGACGAATTCGACGGAAACGTCTGCGCAAGCTGCGGCACGGGCGGCGTTGATGGAAAAGATGGAAGAGATGAACAGTGCCGCCCCTGTAAATACGGTAACGTCGGCCCCGCCGGCCGCAGTTGCTTCGGTTCCGGCTGAATCGCCAGGGGCGACTTCGGCTCCTCCGGCGGCCGTGACGCCGGCCCCGCCGGCCACGGTTACTTCGGTTCCAGCCGAATCGCCTGGGGTGACTTGGGCTCCTCCAGCAGCCGTTACGACGAGTTCGACGGAAACTCCGGAGCAAGCCGCGGCACGGGCGGCGCTGATGGAAAAAATGTCTGAATTGAACGGCGCCGAATCCTCCGCACCGTCGGTGGTGGTGAAGACGAATGAGTTGCAGAATGTTTCCTCTCCGCCGCCGGTAATCATGGGGGCCAATTCTATTGCCAACGGAGTGACGTCCCCTTCGTCCGAAACGATGACGAACCAAAATATGAATATGCCGATGGCGACGCCTCCCCCCGAAGTAACCGGCGCGCCTGTGTTTGCACCCGTGCCTCCGCCTTCCGGCTCTATTGAATACAATGAGGCGGCCCAGGCCGCCTTGAACGCGGCCAAGACGAATAACGTCGTGACAGGAGCCCCGGCTCCGTTCGCTTCCGGCATGGGTGCCGGCGAACAGGAGCAGGCGAACGTGGATGAAATTACCGCGAAGGCATTGGGGGTGCAGCCGATCCAACCGCCGCCACCACCGGTTTCCGCCGAACAACAAGAGCAGCTACAAGAGCTTCTGCAACGGTACGATGCCAACCAGATCACGCCGGAGGAATATCAAGCTGAGCGCGCGAAGATAATGGCGGGGCAGTGAGGTGGCGAACTTACATCTGTTCCACCACTTCAATTCCGAGGACGTCAAGGCCCTGTTTTAAGACTTGCGCGGTCAAGTCGCAAAGGACCAGGCGCGAGGCGCGGATCACTTCATCGGCCTTGAGCACGGGACAATTCTCATAGAACGCGGTGAATTTGCCGGCCAGTTCAAACAGATAATTGCACAGGAAATTGGGGCGGAATTCGCCGGCGACGGCTTCGAGGGCAAGGCCAAAGCCCAGCAGATGCTTCGCCAGGGCGATTTCCTCCGTCGCGCTCAAAGTGAGCGCGGCCGGCGGCTGGGAATTGGCGGATTCATTTTGGGCTTTTCTGAAAATACTGCGGATGCGGGCGTAGGCGTATTGCAGGTAGGGCGCCGTGTTGCCGGTGAGCGCCAACATTTTGTCCCAACTGAAAACGTAATCGCTTTGGCGGTTGGGCAGCAGGTCGGCGTATTTGACGGCGCCCAGGCCGACGACGCGCGCGATTTCACGCCGCTGCGGCTCAAGGAAGCCGGAGTTCTTTTCCGAGACGATCCTGAAAGCGCGCTCTTCGGCTTCGTCCAGCAAGTCCGCGAGTTTGACCGTTTCGCCGCTGCGCGTCTTAAACGGCTTGCCGTCCTCGCCGAGAATCGAGCCGAACCAGACATGGGCCAGGCGGGGAATGGCCGGTTGTGGCTTTGCCGATTGCCATTTTTGAAATGCGGCGAAGATCTGCTGGAAATGCAATTGCTGCCGGCCATCGGTGACATAAATGATTTCGGCCGGCTGCCATTTTTCCATGCGGTACGCGAGGGTGGCCAGATCGGTGGTGGCATAATTGAATCCTCCGTCGCTCTTGCGGACGAGCGCGGGTTTGTCCTTCAACTGGGGAATCTCGTCGAAGAAGACGGCGATGGCGCCCTCGCTTTCACGCGCGATCCCCCTGGCCAGCAATTCATCCACCGACGATTTGAGACGGTCGTTGTAAAAACTTTCGCCGAGGGTGCAGTCGAATTTGACGCCGAGGCGCGAATAAATCGCGTCGAATTGTTTTTTCGACAGCTCAATCATCTTGCGCCAGATTTTGAGATTTTCCGGGTCGCCGTTTTGGAGTTTCACCAATTCCTGCCGGGCGGCCTCGAGCGTCGCGGGATTTTCCCTGGATTCGGCGCTGATCTTTTTATAAAGGCGCTCCATTTCGCCGATGGCATCGGTATCGAGAGCGGTGGAATTCAACTCACGTTTCCAGCCGACGAGCAGCATTCCAAACTGCGTGCCCCAATCGCCGATATGATTGTCGGTGACGACGCGATGGCCGAGCAGCCGCAGGGCGCGGGCCAGGCAGTCGCCGAGGATGGTCGAGCGAATGTGGCCGACGTGCATCGGCTTGGCGACGTTGGGCGAGCTGAAATCAATGACGGCCGTCTTTGGCGCGGCGGTTTTCTCAAAGAATAGATGTTCGCCGCGCGCGGCCGCGTCGAGGGTTTGCGCCAGGGAGGAATCTTTCAGATGAAAATTCAAGAAGCCGGCACCGGCGATGTCCACGCGTTCGCAGACGTCGGAGACGTCCAATTTGGCCAGGACATTTTCGGCAAGCAGGCGGGGATTCATCCGGCGCGCTTTGGCCAGGGGCATCAGGGCGTTGCTTTGGTAATCGCCAAATTTCGGGTCGGGACAGGGGCGGACGAGGACCGCTGCGGTGTCAGCATCGGGCAGCAGGACGCGGACGGCGGCCTGCAATTTCAATTCGATTTGTTTGTGCGGGAGCACCGCTTACTTTTTTCCGTGTTCGCGGATGACGGCGAGCATGGCGTCGGCGTTGGCGGCCTGTTCGAGGGCCTGGCGGAATTCGGCCTTGTGGAGGAGTTTGGCGATGTTGGCGAGGGTGTGAAGATGTTTCTGAAATTGTCCCTGGGGCACGAGGAAGAGCATGACGAGCTTTACCGGTTGGTTATCGAGCGCCTCAAAGTTGACGCCTTTGGCGGAGCGACCCAACGCGCCTACGACCTCGAAAATCAGATCGGTGGAGGCGTGTGGGATGCCGATGCCGAAGCCGATGCCGGTGCTCATCGAAGTTTCGCGCTTCTTGACGGCGGCGGTGACGGCGTCGCGGTCGCCCGATTGAATTTTGCCGGTGGTGACGAGATTGCCGATCAGTTCGTCAATGGCTTCCCACCGGTTGGAGGCGCGCAAATCGGGAATAATCTGGTCTTTGCTTAAAATGTCGGCTAAATCCATATCGTGTGACTCAAAGAGATGACGTGAAACGAGCCGCTTATCAAGAGCGAATTGTTCACAAAAAGCGACGCGGGTTCAAAACAATTTTTGCAGCCAGTGAAAAACCAGTCCGGTGCCCTGGAACCACCATCCCAGCGTGTCAAGCAAACCGGCTCTCCCGGTCAACAATGGCATGCCGAAGAGGAGGACCGCGACATTGCCCAGGAAGATAATGACCGCGGAAAACAGCCAACCTTGCGAGGTGATGTCTGTTTGGCGGGTTTGCAAGGTATGGAACGTCAGGGTGACGTGAAAGGCATACGCCGCGCCGAGCAGCAAATCGAAATAAACGAGGAACCGCTGCCAGTTCCAGAGGAAGTGGCCCAGAGCGAACACCGCCACAATGATGACGGCGTAGAGCGGGAAAAAATACGGCGCGAGGGTGATGAGAAAGTTATTTTTGCTGACAATGACGTGGCCGCCTGCGGAAGTGACTTTCATCCGCTTCACTTTGCCTCCGAAACCCCAGGCCCAGAGGGCATGGGTCAATTCATGGCCAAAGACATAAATCCACATTGGCCTTGGCAGGAGGAAAAAAATGACGCACCAACAGGCGGCGCCGCCGAGAAAGGGAATCCAAGTCAGGTCCGCGCCGCCGGTGGCGTGCAGGACGCGCGCAAGCGCCAGGGCCGCCCCTGCGCAGACCGGGAGGAGGGCGATGGCGACCAGTAATTTGATCCATTTCGGCACGCGCGGAATTTAACCGGAGAACGAAAAAAAACGAAGATGGAAGAATGACCCGCCTTTACGTTTCGGATTTGGAAGAAAATTGTCCGTCCTTGCTTTTGAAGAGGAGGTTGAAGGTCGTCAGCGAGCCGTAGCAGCGGGTAATGTATTGCTGCAACTCCACCTTGTCGCCGTCGGTCAATGCGGCGTGCGCGTTGATTTTTTGCTCGAGCACGCGCAACTGATTCCGGATGCCGACCAGCTTGTGAAAAAACACTTCGAGCGGCACCTCCTTGGCCTGCAACGCGGGGTCCGAGGGATGCAGAACCATCCGGCCCCTGTGCCAGCGGGCGCCCAATTCCGCGACGGTGATGTCCGGCTTTTCGATGCCGAGTTGCCCGATGACTTGTTCGACGGTGGACTCGACGAACTGCTTGAGCGGCTGCTCGAGTCCGGACACGGACATGCCGGGTTCGGCCGGCACGAGGCCGCTCAGTTCCGGGTCAACGGTGCGGATGACGTCGTTGAAGCGGACTTCGGCGGTTTGTTCCGAGATGGTTTTGACGGTGCCGACGCCGTATTGGGGATGCCTGACCGACAGGCCGACGTTGAGAGATTGAATTTTCATGGTTGCAAATTACGCGAGAAAACAAAAATCGAAAAGGCAATCTGTGATGTGTTTGCATCCTGTCCGTGATCCGCTTTCATTAACACCGCGCTGAAAGCGGGGTTTTAATGAGATTGGATCATCTTTGTTTGGGGGCGCATTTTGTTTATCCCAGGATGCCGTCAATGGCGTTCAACTCGTTGGGGGTGAAATCGAGGCGGTTGAGGGTGGCGACGTTCTCTTCAATTTGAGCGACGCTGCTGGCGCCGATGAGGACGGAGGTCATTTGGGGATGGCGCAGCACCCAGGCCAGGGCCAGTTGCGCCAGCGATTGTCCGCGCGCGCGCGCCAGTTCATTGAGGCGCCGGACCTTGTCCAATTTGTCCGGGGTGATTTCGGCCGGCCGCAAAAATCCGTACGACGTGGAAGCGCGCGAGCCTTCGGGAATGCCGTGCAGATATTTTTCCGTGAGCAATCCCTGGGCGAGAGGACTGAAGGCGATGCAACCGATTCCGTTTTGGGCGAGCGTTTCGAGCAGCCCGTCTTCCACCCATCGGTTGAACATGCTGTATTTGGGCTGGTGAATGAGGCACTGAATGCCATGCGACTTTAAAATTTTCGCTGCCTGTTCGGTTTGTTGCCGATCGTAATTGGAGATGGCGGCGTAAAGCGCCTTGCCCGAACGCACGGCGTGTTCGAGCGCGCCCATCGTTTCCTCGAGGGGAGTATGCGGATCGGGACGGTGCGAATAAAAAATATCCACGTAATCCAAACCCATCCGGCGGAGGCTTTGGTCCAGGCTGGCGAGAAGATATTTGCGGGAGCCCCACTCGCCGTAAGGTCCCGGCCACATCAGGTAACCGGCCTTGGTGGAAATGATCAATTCGTCGCGGCAGGCGGCCAAATCCTGTTTAAGGATGCGGCCGAAATTTTCTTCTGCGGAGCCTGGCGGCGGTCCGTAATTATTGGCGAGGTCAAAATGGGTGATGCCCAGGTCAAAGGCGCGTCGCACCATGTTGCGGGCGTTTTCGAGAGTGTTGACGCCGCCGAAATTGTGCCACAGTCCGAGCGACACCGCGGGCAGTTTCAGTCCGCTGCGCCCGGAACGGCGGTAGAACTTTTCGTTGTCGTAACGGGCGGCGGCGGGGAGGTACGTCATGGGAAAATCATAGTGAATGAAGAGTGAAGAATGAAGAATGAAATAAACAGGCGCCTCCCCTGGCGCTGCGGCTGGGACAGCCGCGCTTTCGGAGCGCCGGTCTGCGACCCGCAGCGGGGTGACCAGGCGAAGGACGTTTGGTGCAATCTATGGCGCCCCAAAAACCCGGACATTGCTGCGGCTCACCCGCCGTCGCTGCGCTATGGCGTGGCAGGCAGAGCCGCGCTCCGATTGCGCGGAGATTAAATTGCTTGCCAATGGTGTTATT
>JASHVW010000321.1 GCA_030044395.1 Verrucomicrobiia bacterium | reverse complement strand
CGTTTGCGCAACCTGAAGGCCGACGATTTAACCACCGTCTGTAAATTTCGAAGTGCTGAACCCTCCAAGCTAATCAGGGCCATACGCGGTGACCTGGATTGGATCGTCATCAAAGCGCTGGAGAAAGACCGCACGCGCCGTTATCAAACGACCCTCGGGCTTGCACTTGACGTCCAGCGTTATCTGGGGAATGAGCCCGTATCGGCGCGCCCGCCAAGCGCATTGTATAAGTTTCGGAAAATTTTACTTCGCAATAAATGGCTCTTTGCAGGAATTGGAATAATCGCCTCGCTCTTGATCGCAAGCTTGATCACGGTCTCCACGCTTCTAGCGCGAGAAAGGCAATTGCGTCACCAGGCAGAAACCGCAGCGGTTAAAAGCAACCAGGTCACAAAATTTCTCGAGGACATGCTAAAGGGTGTCGGGCCGTCCGTGGCGTTGGGCCAGGACACGACGATGTTACGGGGAATTCTAAATCAGACGGCCAACCGTGTCGGCACAGAGCTGACCGACCAGCCGGCTGTCCGGGCCGAATTGAGCAGTCTGATTGGCGAACTCGATTTTGAAATAGGCAATTTTGATCAAGGACAACAAATGGATGAAACAGCCCTGGCACTGGATCGCAGTCTATACGGCGCCAATAGTCTTCAAACTGCCGATGCGCTCACCGACCTGGGGCTGGTTTTGGCCCGGAAAGGGAAACTGAAGGACTGCGAAGAGCCTCTTAATGAAGCCCTTAACATTTCACGGCAGGTTTCAGGCGAAACCGGGACGAATGTGGCCTCTCTGCTCAATTATCTGGCGGATGTCTATACGCAAGAAGGAAATTTAAAGGAGGCCGAACCTCTCGCCCGCCAGGCATTGGCGATCAGGCAGAAGAACTTTCCGGAGGACAGTCTGGAAGTTGCCCAATCGCTCCGCACACTGGCAGCGATTCTGGGCAACGAAGGCAATTGGCGTCAGGCGGAATTGATGTTGCGTAAGGTTTTGGAAATTCGGCTCAAACATCTCTCTCCGGATGATCCCCTCATAGCCGGAACGTACAACGACATTGCGTGGGCCGAGGGCGGCGAAGGGAAACTTGAAGACGCGGAGGCGCTCGACAGCAAGGCATTGGCCATTCGGAGAAAAGTTCTTGGCGACAATCATCCCGATGTCGCGAAAGCCTTAGCTTTACTTGGCGACCGTTTGCGCCAGCGAAACGAATTGGATGCCGCCGACCAGGTATTGTCCACCGCATTGTCGTTGCAAACAAACCTGATGGGAGCCAACGACCCGGGAAGCCTCGAGACGATGCTGGGCCTGTCAAAGACCCTGCAAATGGAAGGGAAATTAAAAGAAGCAGAGAATTTGGAACGGCAGGAACTGGCGATTTGGCACCAGCGGGGCGAACAAGACATGCCGCGGGCCATGGAAAATGTAAGCGAGCTTGCGCACATCCTCATGCAAGAAAAGAAGAACCAGGACGCGGAGCAACTTTTGGACACGGAATTAACGCCTGCTGTTTTGCAGATACAAAATAGCGCAGACCTCCTGATGCTTCGCGCCGGTTTGGAAGCGCGTCGCGGCCAATGGCAGGATGCCGCCGCTGACGGATTGCTTGCCTTCCAATTGGAACCTTACGTTGGCGGGCGTTACACTATCATAGGCGCTCTGGTTGCAAAAAGTGGAAACCATTCAGCCTATGAACGGTATTGCAAAAGACTCCTGTCCATATGCGGGACGACAACAAACTATTTGGCTGCCGATGACGTGGCCAGGGCATGTCTCTTTTTACCGGATGAAAAAGTGGATTTGAATACCATTTCGCGGCTGGCCGACGAGACAGTTGTCCTGGGATCAAGAGATGAAGGAGCCATGCCTTTCCTCGAAACATGCAAGGCGCTTTCGGAATATCGGCGTGGCAATTACAGCGAAGCTGTCAATTGGGCTGAAAAATCCCTGAATGGTCCCCGGGCCGAGGCCCACGCATATGCCTGCACGGTGATGGCCATGGCTGACTGGAAATTGCACAAGGAAAATGACGCCCGTGCAATGCTGGCTGCTGGGGAAATTCTGGTCCCGCATTCGATGCCTGAATCCGCCATCGAGGACCCAGGAAATTTATGGTTGTTTTGGTTGTATGCCCGCATTCAAATGGATGAAGCCGAAAAATTAGTTCACGGAGGAGCGGCAGCAGGCGACACCGGGGAGTAAGTCCGCGTGGCATATCGCGCGCAAATTGCGAGTTGAATAGAGGCGGTCATTGACGGCGAAAATTCCGAACATCCAGAAAGGAACCGCAGCAGCCCTTAAAATACTTTCTCTCTCTTCGGTGGGGCATATCGCTGTAAATTTTGGTTGGCCATTCTTGGCGAAATTCTCGTTTATCCCAATGTGGACAGCAAATTGAGCAACGGCAATGCATATGAAACTACCGATCCGGATTTCTCACGTGATCAAACCAGGTTGTGGAGCAGGCTTTGCATCATTATGTTTAATGGACGCAAAAGGACCCGCCTAACCCGGAAGAGGTAATTCAAGTTGGCCTAAGAGCGGAAACGTCAATCGTCGGTGAATGCCAGGGAGGGGCCGCCGCCATGCAACGGTTGCAGGGCGGCGGTCCGCACACCGTGAACAAAAAAGGAGCAATGACTTATGAGCGAAAGGAAAAAGATGCAACCGGGCAAGACTGGCCCAGGCCGGATCGCAACATCAACTTAGACCCATGAAAGCCCTAATCATTTATAAGAACTTTGCGTCCGCGATGAATGCGAATGCGGTCCTGCGAAACTTGAAGCTTCCCGCGGATACGAAAGTAGAGTGGGAGATTGTTCCCGTTCGGATGGAGATGCTTAAATTTCCGCCAACGATAAGGGAAGCGCTCGTGGCGGCAACCGACGCGCACCTTTTGTTGTTTGCTGGTCCCATTTCTCAATCACTTCCATTCTGGCTGCTGGATTGGTTGAAACGGTGGGCCGTTGCTCGACAGGTCAAAGATGCAGTTGTCGCCGTAACCGCAGGCGCCGCTCCGCCGGTCACACAGACATTGCGGGAATTTGCCGGTCAACAAGGCCTGAATTTCATCATGGGCGGATGAATGTTCAAGC
>JASHVW010000320.1 GCA_030044395.1 Verrucomicrobiia bacterium | reverse complement strand
GATTTCGTCCAGATGGACAATTTCTTTTCGAATTACGAGCCGCTCACGCCCGGGACGGCAAAGGAATTGGTCGAGGACGCCATTGGTTTTTATCAATTCACCGAGCCGATGCAGAAATTGATTTGCGAAGTTGCGACGAACGGGCGTCCGGAATTCTTTATCTCCTCCGCGCATCCGCGGTTGGTGGACGGAAAGCCGAGTAAAAATCCGCGGTACCTGCAAAAGCGGCCCGACCTGGTCAACCCGCGCGAAAGTTATCTGGCGGAAATGGCAGCGCGTCTGCACCGGCGAGTGCCCCCGGGCAAGCCGGTGCACACCCCTGTTTCCACCGTCCTGCCCGGGCGCCGCAATAATCCGCCGGAACACGGCATTCGCTCGCTGGCCTGTTACAATCCCATCCATTATATGGAACTGCCGGAATTGTTTATGGAATTCATTTGCAGCATGACCGGGAAATCGCCCTCGACGACCGGGGCGGGGTCGGAAGGCGCCCTGACCAAGGGGCCTTTCAATGCGTTGCCGCCGATTATCGACCTGAACAACGCGCTGGTGTCGTTCATCCTCACCGGCCACCACGCCTTTGTCACCGCCGCCGGTTACATCGGGCCGAAATTTCGCGTGGACCACGATGTAAGCCTGATTGTGCCGGAAGTGTTTTGCCGGATGACACCACAGGAGCGTGACCCGCAGTTTTTGATCGCGGGGCATTTTCTGGAAAAGCTGGAGGACCTTGAACACGGCGGGAAAAAAATCCCGGCCAGCCGGCTTGGCTACCGCATCACCACCCGCTTCATTCACGCCTTTTTCGGACGGGTCTTCAATCATCCCCACGCCGTTTTCACCGAGGCGATGCTCAAGCCGGAATTGCAGGACCTCGAGATTTTTGCCGACGGCATGGACAACATCGTCGGCACGCAAAGGCGGGTCGCCAAAATGTATTTCGACGACGGCAGCATTGTCCAGGCCTGTCCGCCGCTGCAAGCATTGCTGCATATCATGCTGAAGGACGAGTGGGAGGGGAAACATCTGGACCATCCCGACTTCCGGAAATTGTTCACGCGCGAGCATCTGCTGGCGGGCGATTGGTATGCGGCGCGGCTGGCGGCCAGGCAAAAGGTGGACCGCGCGTTGTGGAAACGGCACGTGGAATATCTCAACCTCTTTCTGCGCAAACCCTCGCACGAGGACGTGGCCGACCGCATGCAAATCGCGTTGCGGCTGGACCGGGCGCGGAAAACCCTGGCGGAAGTGGAATCGCCCGGGTATTTTGGGAGACTTTCCGGGACGCTCGGCGCGGAGCCGATCGACGCCTATTGCGGCAACCGCGATTAAAAATTTTCATAACGTCGCGACGGGATACCGACTTTACAATATTTCTGTCCTATGAAAATCTCATCGGCGTAAAACGCCGCAGCTTTTTCGAAACATCGGGATTATCCGGCCTGAAAATTAATCTCGGCTGGCTCGAAGGCAATTTCGCTCCACACGATCCTGATCGCGAAGCAGCTTGGGGAGTTTACATTGAACTGCTTACCCGTATTGCGACTCAGGATCTTTCACCTGAGGACAGCGATGAGAAAGCGGCGCTCAACAGCATCTATGCAATTTTCCCTCTAACACGGGAAATTTTCCGCCGTCGTGGTTCCGGTTGCCCAACGGCAACGAAAACTAATCGCCCGGCAGTGGCGTCAGTTCTTGCTTGCCTTGTAGAAACGGTACTCGGATCGCGCCGTGGTGTCGGTGAAGCTGAACGAACTGGCGCCGGATGTGTTGGTGTAAATGGGCGTCCAGCTCGTCAGATTCGTTGAGGCCGAAATCACAACGGTGCCGGAGGCCGCGGCGTTGGTCACTTCCAGGGTGAAACTGCCGACAGAATAGTTCATGGTGCTGGAAGTAGTGATGAATCCAAACGACATGCCGGAACCGCTACTGGAACCCACGCTCGCGCCTGATTGCGTGCCGCTCACCGCAAAAACGCCTGTCTCCGCGGCGGAACCTTGGCCGGAGGGCATGGTGAAGGTGATAGACTCGACGAGTTTATTGGTCTCATTGGCGGGCAGAGTCGCCGAAGTTTGGTACAAGACAGGAAAGTCATACCCGGCCACCTCAAAAACATAGAAATTTGCGTAATCTCCAACGATAAGCAGTCCAAACTGGCTGATGGCCGCACCGACGCCCGTAGGCGCAGACTCGCAGAAATAATTGCTCGCATTAAACGACATTGCGGGACTGCTTGACCCATCGGTGAAGTTGACCACAAACGAGCCGGTGCCGCCGCCTTCGCTTGTGGCCGCAAGAACTGACAAGGATCCATAGGACAAAGGCGTGACGAGCGTCAATGTGCCCGAGGGGGCACTGGGTGACAGCGCCAGCACATTGTAACCGTCATACGGTCCAAATTGGAACATCGTCTTATTGTCCACCGCGCTGGTAAAGTACCCGCTTTGCGGCAAACCCTCCGTGCCGGGCACGACTGGCGGGGGATAATCGGCAACATTGACTGTGGCCAGACCACTTTCATAAAAGGCAAACGAAGTTGGCGGCTCCAAGGCGCTGTTGTTTGTGTCAAACATATCCGCATAATCCGCCGTATTACCGCCGAGGGCGCTGGCTTCGACCACCACGTCATCGTTGAAGCCCTTCACTGCGATCGGATAATCGGCCGGCGCAATCACCAGCGACAATTGAAGGCCCTGCGCTACATGGGTCGTCTGGTTCGTGATCCAGATTGTGGCGCTATTCGTTCCCGTGGACTTGGTATAAGCTGCAGCCGAGAGGCTGATGGACAGGCTCGCGGTGCCATTGGGGCTTACCGATCCGCTGCTGGACGACAGCGTCAGCCATGAAGGCGCGGTGGATGCGGCCCAGCTTATGGAGGCGGCCGTGCTGTTGCTCAACGTATAATTTTGGCTGGTCATATTGAACGGCCCGCCGACTGGCCCGATGGCCGCAAAGCCGCTCTCAGGCATTGCCAGAAGCGGCCGGGTCATTACCAGGTTGGCTCCCCAATAGTTGCCAGAATAGACAGGCGACCCCACGTACACGCCACTGGCGGAGGATCTGGTGGAGAAATTCCCGTTCACGGAAGTATAGCCGGCCAAGCTGGCGGTCACCGTGAAAGTCGTACTCGTTGGCAGATTGATCAAGCCGTAGATGCCGTTGGTGTCGGAAGTGGCAGTGTATGTTCCGCCGCCGACGGCGGTGACGGTGGCGCCCGCTACGGCCGCACCCGTCGGGTCGGTGATGCGCCCGCTGATGATCATGCCGGTACCGTTGGTGTAGATATTATACACGCAGCTATCTACGATGGTGAAACCACCATTGCCGTCCTGGGTATTAATGACCGGGAGCTGATACCAGATGGAATCAGCGCCACCCCAGCCCATATTCAAATGATGAAAGAGCGTGGCGCCAATATAGCCGTAGCCGTCGGCCAGGATCTCATGGCCGCCGTCCGCGCCGTTGATCCCCACCATCGCCGGCAGGCGCGCGTCAATATTGGCGTTGATCATGTTCAGAATGTTGCTTTCCGCCAATCCGCTTAGGTCTATGGCGTACTGGGAAGAGGAGTAAAAGAACGTGCCCTGCAAAGCCGGGCCTACATTCTCGTCATCGCACGCTGACCCGCCCGGTTCGTAATCCATGTCCGCACTGATGCCGGCGTCATAACAAAGGTCCCCAATTTCTTCGGCCTGGGCGGTGGTCGGGTAATTGGGGGCCAGGGGCATGTTGGCCCATTGGTATGCACCGCCGTTGCCGTCGCCGCCGCGCAGGTTGCCGGAGGCGGCACTACCGTTTACTTCATATGAATAACTGCCCGTCCCCACGCCGGTGGTGGGGTATTGAAAATAATACATGACCTGCGCCATGGCGGTGGCCACGCAGCCGCAAGGGTCGTTGCCGGTGCTTCCCGCCGGCCCCGGTGGAACATAGTAATCATAGACATCAATGCTGTCTCCTTCATCTTCCTGCTGGTTCCAGGATGTTTTCAAAAACGGGGTCACCATCACCTCTGAAACCACGGCTGCATAGTTGCTGATTTCCATGTCCGGAGGCGGATTGGGCGAGGCCGCCAACAAAGTCTGCCATTTACTGTATGCATATTTCTCGCGCTCGGTCGTCGGGCTCGGATGCACGTGCGCCATACGTTTCGTCAAATCAATGTTCACTACGGACGCGAGTCCCTGCGTGGCTGAAGCATCAAAATCGCCTCTGGCGGAAAAAGCCACAATCGGCTCAATCGTGTCGTCGGCCGATGCCACCACAAAGCCCCAGGGGCTGAGATGCACCACGTGATAAAGTGCCTTGCCCGACGTATCGTTGATCGTTTCCGTTTTTTTTATTTTTGACGATAGCGAAAGACCGAACGGATGGGGATCGAGTTTCAGCCAGCCCTGAATGGCGTTCGTCGCATCGGACTGGCTTTTCGGCGCCCCGAAAGCTGGAAGGGTGGCAAGGGAGATCGCCGCCAAAGCGCATGCAATCCAAGTGAACGAATACAACAATGGTTTCATAGTTGGTTTTGATTCGTCATTTCCCAATGATAAGATACCAAACCTTTGACAAGATGCAAAACACGAATTCAATTTCGCCGTTTTCAGGGGCTATCTTCGAGTTTCGGTTAAAATTATTCACTCCCTTCACTTGCGGGATATTCAGCTTACTGCTGACTGGGACAAGGCCGTCCTTTCCTTTTCAACCGAGGGCAACTGGGGATATATTTTCATTCCGCAGCTCACAATCATGAATCATCAGAATCAGCTCCTGGTTGATCCTGTTGATACGGGAGAGTATTTCCCACTCGATTACCCGGAGCCTTTTCGTTGGACTTTTGCCACCAATTCCGCAATTCCGTGTGGCTTCATAAAAGTTTTAGACCAGGAAAATAAAACTTTGCTCGTTGGCCTTGGACCGTCTCGTTAAAAAAACGGCCTTCGCCCCATTGCCACCGCGTTTGCAGATTCCCCACAATCTTGATCCTGGCCTGAGCGCGAATCGTTTCCCGCCGGAAGCGCGCCCTATTGCCAGAAGGTTGACCTCCATCCTATGAACAAACTGCGTGTTAACTGGCTGAAACGCATCTCGTTATGAGGTCCACGTTTATGGCGAGATGACGCGATAGAATCGCGCCTTGGAATTTGTCGCTGTCCAGTCGGTGAAACTGAACAGTGAATTCGTGGCGGTAAAGTTCGTCAAGTCGGTCCAGGCAATGAGTGCC
>JASHVW010000003.1 GCA_030044395.1 Verrucomicrobiia bacterium | reverse complement strand
CGCCCTGCTCCAAAATCATCAACCATAAATCATAAATTCAGCTTAGACCGTCATGATCTCCTTCTCCTTCGCCGTAAGCTGCTGATCAATTTTAAGAATATATTGGTCCGTCAATTTTTGTATCTCCTTCTCCGCAACCTCAATCTCTTCTTCACCCACCCCCCCGCCCGTCTTGGCCTTCTTCAACAGCTCAAGCGCGTCCCGGCGCACATGGCGTATCGCCACCCGCCCATCCTCCGCCATCTTTTTGACAATTTTCACAAATTCATGCCGCCGTTCCTCGCTCAATTCCGGAAATGATATCCGGATGATTCGTCCCTGCACCGACGGCATCAACCCCAGGTTCGCCTTTTGAATGGCCTTTTCAATCGGATGCAATGACGCCGCGTCCCACGGCTGAATCACCAGTTGTCGCGGCTCGGGCGTCGTGATCCCCGCCAGCTCCCGCACCCGCATTTGCGAATCGTACACCTCTACCATGATGTTCTCAACCAGCGCGGGCGAGGCCTTGCCCGTGCGCACCCCCGCGAATTCGTTCAAGATCACTTGCTCCGTTTTGATCATTTTATCTTCGGCTTCCAGCAAAATATCGTCCGGGTTCATGATGCTTGAAAATATACGATTTCAACGTCCCTGTAAAAATTTTTCGGCGGCCTCGTTGGTCCAATTTTGCCGCGCGCGCGCCACCGCCATTCCGACAACTGGAGGATAGGCACGATCCAATTTCATCCGCGGTTCAACATACTCGATCACTTCAAACAACAGCTCGTTCGCGCGCTCGTACGGCAGGTTGGCCAGGCGGCTCACGTATCGGGTCGCCCGGTCAATCAACTTCAAATTGCCCGGGACCACATAAATCATCATGTTCCCCATCACTCGCCCAAGCCGCACCATCGTGCACGTGGATACGGCGTTGATCACCAGCTTTACCGCCACGCGCGCCAGCCCATCCAGAAGCAACTCCGTTGGCGGAACGACAATGGCCGCGGCCGCCCCGATTCCAACCCACTTCGCAATTTCACCGGTTCCACTGTGAAAATAGATCAATCCCGTTCGCGCTCCCGCCTCCTCCGCCCGTCGCAGTTGACCCCGGTAAAACCCATCAGGCGAACTCGCCAATTCAGCCTCCCTCTCCGAAAAAACCGCGATCGCGCAATCGCCGCCTTTCAACCGCCGGTACGCCAGCCCGTCCAGGCCAATCTTGAATCGCATCAGTTCCCCGCGGCTGATCCGTCGCATGGTTTCGGCCCTTCGCGAAAAGTCTTCCCCGCCGGTCAATCCGCGAATTTCATCGTCTCGCCATTCCAGACAACGCGGTTCCCGCCTCAAGAGCCTCCTCCACGCGCCCGCCGTCTCTTCCTCCGGCAAAAACAAAAACGCCAGGGACTCCGCCGCCGCCGGATCGTCAAACTTCCGGAACGGCGGCGTGCAAAACGTCGGCGAACGTTCCGTCGTGTCGGTCAGCACGTCGATCCCAAACCCGTCCGCGAAATAATTGTTCTTGCCCCCGGCGCGATGGACCGACTCCTCCAGTGCGACAATTTTTGCCATTGCTGCAAGCGTTTCCGGTGATTTCAGGCCTTTATGAAGTTCCTCCAGTTTCTCAAGGAATTCTCGCGGCGCCACTTTGGGGTCCCGGTCGAGCGCCCCCCTCACAACCATTTCAAGAATCACCAGCATGACGCAAAGTTGGATGCTCGTCGCCTGCATCCGCGTCGAGCCGGCAATCGCCATCGGCCCGGTCGTCAGATTTATTTTTTCGATCCGCGAATCCCGGATCACTTCCCGGCTCCGCTCCACGTGCTCGCAAAGTATTTCGTCCGGATTGTTATACACAAAATAAACCTTGGCGCCCGCCTCAATCCCTGCCCACGCCGTTCCAATCACAAATGACGTTTCTCCGCCTTCCGTGATCGCAAACACCACGTCACGATCTGAAACCCCCAGGTCGTCGAGTTGCTTCTTCCCGAATGCCCCTATGTCCTCAAACCCTTCCACCGATTTGATCAGCGCAAAATCGCCGCCGGACATCACGCTGAATGTCCGGCCTTCCCAATCCAAATTCCCCTGCCCATGCCAGAAATCGCGCCATATCGAATCGAGCAGGATGCTTAAACGCCCGGTCGCGCCGCAGCCCGTGAAATAAATCCTTCCACCGCCTTTCAGCGCCTCCAAAATCGTCTTGGCGATTTCCCCTGTCCGTTCCGATTCAACAACGTCGCGAAATTTGCGGATCACGTCGCCATCCACCTCCAATAGCAGCTTAAGCGCGCCCACAATGTCATGTGCTGCAACGTCGCTGAGATTTGCCGTCACCGGATGCGAAGCCTCGGTGACGAGCGAGCCCAAAGTGTACTGCCCGGCGATTCTTAGAAATTCCGCGGAACGTCTCTTGGATTCGGCGCTCACAAATTATCCATAGAGTTTTCCCAGTGCCTCGCGCAATTCTGGATATTGAAACGAATACCCCGCTTCCAACAGCCGTCTTGGAGCAGCGCGGCAGCCGCCCAAAGCCAGGGAAGGTTCGCTCCCCATCAGCCGCGCGCCGAGTCGTACCGCGAATTCGGGCGCGGGCGGACTCCAGGGACGGTGCAGCGCGCCGCGCAATTCGCGCATGAATTCGGCGTTTGTCACGGGTTTCGGAGCCACCGCGTTGAACGTCCCCGACCAGTCCAGGCGTTCGATCGCGCTCCGGAAAATCTCCGTCAAATCCCCCAGATGAATCCAACTGATGAATTGCCTGCCGCTGCCGGCCTGCCCACCGAGAAAACAACGGGTCAACTTTTCCAGAACCGGCAATGCCCCGCCCTCGCGGCCCAGAACAAAACCGATTCGCAACAGAACCCTTCGGGTTTTCGGCGAGTTTGCGGAGTGAAAGGCGTTTTCCCATTGCTGGCAAATCTCGGCGAGCGCGTCGTTCCCGGGCGGCGAGCTTTCGTCACATGCCTTTTCCCCCGCGTCGCCATAGAAGCCGATGGCGCTCGCCTGCACCCAGACTCGCGGCGGTTGGCTCACTCGTTCCAGCGCCGCCGCAATGGCCCGCACCGAATCAACGCGGGACCCGGTCAATTCGCGTAAATTCTCCGGCGTGTGAGGGCAATTAATGTTCTTGCCGGTCACGTTGACCACAGCTTCCGCGCCTTCCAGAAAAGCCGTCCACTCCCCCGGATTCTTGCCATCCCACGCCACTTCCCTTGCCCCGTCGCTTCGCGCTTTGGGCGTGCGAGTGAGGATGATAACCGCGTATTCAGGGGAGAGAAACTCCGCCGT
>JASHVW010000319.1 GCA_030044395.1 Verrucomicrobiia bacterium | reverse complement strand
AATGCGAGCCATATCAAGCGTGGGCTGTTCGCTTTTGGGGCGAATCGTTTCGTTCGTTTCAATGAGGCATGTTTTCATTTCTGTCCTTTCGTTTTGTGGTTTGTGATTGCGGTTAATTTTCTGCCAGAAGTTTTGCCCGTGTGGTTCCACGCTCGATGATTGGCGGCGGCGAAGTCAGGTGTTGGCGCTCCTGTAGGCGCCATTTTTCTAAAAAATGCAACAAAGCTTGCACTACCCAAATCAACCGATTCCAACTTGCCTACTGAAGGTTTCACCGACACGTTTCAGTGCCCGCGACATGGGATAACATGCAAACTCCGGCTGTTGGTGGATAACTGCATTGTCAAAATCAGTTCGGGATGGACGACCTGAGGTGGATTGGCCTTGAATCTTTACAAAACAAAAAAACACGTTTTTCCAACCCGGAAGCAATTTGTTTCATTGGCCATGATTTTTGAAACCTCGGAGCCTCCCGCTAGAGTTCGCTGAATTTGTATTTCGATACTGTGACGCTCTCGACATGCTTTACAGTCACGCGTATCCTGTTCAAGCCAACGCAGCGTTGGTGAAATTCCGTCGCGCGGTCGCCAGCGCGCACCGCTCGCAGATACGGAAGAATCAGGCACGAATGGAGGCCCCGCCGTCATCGAAACGGCAGCAGAAGTCCCGCAGGCGCTCGACTGGGCTGGCGCCGGGCGAAAAACACGAAGACCGAGCGGAAAACGCGTCAAAATTACTTGGAAGATACCTGAAAAATCGCATAATTTCCCGGCATGAAAACTCCAAGCCTTGTTGCGGCGGGTTGCTTTCTAGGTTGCTCTCTTCTGGCCCAAACCACAATCACCGTGGACGCCAACAAACCCGGTCACGCCATCTCTTCGACGCTCTGGGGCATCTTCTTTGAAGACATCAATTTGTCCGCCGACGGCGGGATTTATCCCGAATTGGTGCGAAATCGCTCCTTTGAAGACTCGGACCGGCCGGAGTATTGGCAGTTGTCCGGCGGCCAAAGCATGATGGCCATAGACGATTCGCGCCCGCTCAACACGTTCAATCCGCACTGTCTGCGGATTGACGCCAATGGTGCGTTCACGCTGGAAAACGACGGTTATTGGGGAATGAACATCGTTCAAGGCGATGGCTACACATTTCAGGCGGCCGCGCGTACGGCAGATGGCTTCGCCGGGCCGATCGATGTGAAAATTGTCAGTTCAACCGGCGCGGTGCTGGCCGCCGGCAGCATTTCCAATCTAACGTCGCGCTGGGAATATCATTCGCTCGATTTGACCGCCAGCGGCGGCGATCCGCAGGCGAAGGTGGAGATTTCGGGCAACGGCGACGGCGCGTTGTTCCTCGACATGGTTTCGTTGATGCCGCAAAAGACCTGGCATGACGATGGGCTGCGCGTGGATCTTTGCGAGTCGCTGGACGCCTTGCACCCTTCCTTCATGCGGTTTCCTGGGGGCAATTGGATTGAGGGCGATGACCTGGCGCATATGTATCATTGGAAAGCCACCATTGGGCCCATTGATTCCCGCACGCCGCTTTGGAATACGTGGGGTTACAACACCACGCAGGGCCTTGGTTTCGAGGAGTACTTGCAACTCTGCGAAGACCTGGGGGCCGAGCCGCTCTTTGCGATCAACTGCGGAATGTCCTTGAATGACAGCGTGCCGTTGGGACGGATGGGACAATGGGTACAGGACGCTCTGGATGCCATTCAATATGCCAATGGCCCAACCAACACGGTCTGGGGCGCCATCCGCGCGGAGGACGGCCATCCCGAACCGTTTCATTTGAAATACATGGAAATCGGCAACGAGAACGGCGGGCGGGCCTACTGGCAGCGCTGGGCGCTATTGGCCAACGCCATCCGTCGCGAATACCCCGACATGAAACTCATCATGACCACGAGCTTGAGCGGATATCCTTATCCGCCCAACCCCAAGCCCGACATCGTGGATGAACATTATTACGAATCTCCGGAATCCTTCATGCGGCGGGCCTCCCAATACGATTCCTACGACCGCAACGGGCCTAAAATTTTTGTGGGTGAATATGCTGTCACGCAAGGAGCCGGCCACGGCAATTTGCGCGCGGCGGTGGGCGAGGCGGCTTTCATGACGGGCATCGAGCGCAATTCCGACGTGGTGGTCATGGCCAGTTACGCGCCGCTGTTCGTCAACGTGCATCATCGCGCCTGGAACCCCGACCTCATCAGCTTCGACAGTTCGCGTTGGTTCGGTTCGCCCAGTTATTATGTCCAACAAATGTTCAGCAACAATCGCGGCGACGTCACATTGCCTGTTACTGTGGAATCCAGCAAAGTCGTGGAACCGCCGCCTTCCGGTTATATCGGTGTGGGCACGTGGGACACCGAGGCGGAGTTCAAGGACATCACGGTGACTGCGCCTGACGGGACGACACTGTTCACGTCTGATTTTGCGGGCGGCAACACGAACGGCTGGAGGTTTCCGACCGGCGGCAATTGGACAGTGCAGGACGGCGCGTTGCGGGAATCAGAAATCGGGGAAGGCTTCCGCGCGCTGGCGGGTGACACGTCGTGGAACAATTACACGCTGGAACTCAAGGCGCGCAAATTGGGCGGGCGGGAAGGATTCCTGATTTTGTTCCATGTCAAGAACGACCAGGAGCGGTCATGGTGGAACATCGGCGGGTGGGGCAATACGCAGGACGCCATCGAACAGGCCGACACGATGGACACCAAACCGAGCCACCTCGAATCCGGCCGGTGGTATGACCTGAAACTCCAGGTTGACGGTGATCGCGTCCGTTGCTGGACCGATGGGAAGATGATTCATGATTACATCGTGCCGCATGCATCCACGCAGAACCTTTACGCCAGCGCCTCGCGCGACAACAAAAACGGCGACATCATCGTGAAAGTCGTGAACACGACGGACCTTCCACTGGCGACGACGATTGCAATGCCGGGGGCGGAAGACTTGAATGGCGTCGGAGAGGCGATTGTGCTGGCGGGCGACAGTCCATGGGACGAAAATTCGCTGGAAGATCCCACCCGTATTTCACCACGGACCGAATCCTTCAATTTTACCGGCGCGGAATTCGAGCGGAACTTTCCGGCCAACTCGGTAACGGTGCTGCGACTGAAGACGCAACGCGGCGGGTGACGGGAGCACGTGGCGCGAATCGAGAGTTGGAAAGCCGCAAGCCGTAGCGAATCCGCCGGCGCGCCGGCACACTCCGGGAGATTTCTTCCTGGTCATTGGAGTTCGACCACGAGGGCGAGGACGATTTTACCGGCTCGATTTTGGGGTGGCGGCCAGCCGTTTGCGGCGGTATTCCGAGGGCCGCCAGCC
>JASHVW010000318.1 GCA_030044395.1 Verrucomicrobiia bacterium | reverse complement strand
TCGCCGTTTCTGCCGTATCGGGAGTTGAAACACGGTTGCACGATTGAATTCACGATGGGGCCGGCGCCCAGCCAGTGGGGAACCAATCCTGGAACGCCGGAATAGCATCCCAAAATCGTGACGATGCCTTCCGGGTGGTTTTACTGGTAAAAATCAATTCGGCAGGCTAATCTTGCCTGCATGCACGAGGAATCTTTGAACTTTTTGCGAACGCTGGTCAATACACCGAGTCCGTCGGGGCATGAATTCCGCGGCCAGCGTGTCTGGCTTGACTATGTCAAATCGTTCGCAGAGGAGACGTTTTCGGACGCCTACGGCAATTGCGTGGCCGTTCTGAACAAGGGTGGATCACCGCGGCTGATGCTGGCGGCACACGCCGACGAAATCGCGTTGACGGTCAATTACATCAGCGAGGAGGGATTTATTTACGTCCGCAAATTGGGAGGCGTCAATGCCGCGATCACGAAGGCGCAACGTGTTGTGATTCTTTCGCGGTCCGGGGGGGTCAAGGGGGTTGTCGGGAACATTGCGCCGCATTTGACGCGCGAAGACGATAAGGAACCGAAGCCGCCTAAAATACACGAGTTGTTCATAGACATTGGCGCAGCCAACCGGAAGGAAGCTGAAAAACTCGTTCGGGTCGGCGACCCGATTACGCTCACGGACGAATTTGACCTGCTGCAGAACGATCTTGCCGTTGCGCGCGCTTTCGACAACCGGGTTGGCACATTTGCCGTGGCGGAGGCGCTGCGGTTGTTGAAAGAATCCAGGTCGAAATTGCGCGCGGAAATTTGCGCCGTATCCAATGTGCAGGAGGAAGTGGGCCTGCTCGGCGCGAGGCAGATCGCCTATTCACTGAAACCGGATATCGCGCTGGTGGTGGACGTGACCCACGCCACGGATTATCCGACAGTGAGCAAATCGCAGCACGGCGAAATAAAATTGGGGTGTGGTCCGACGATCACGCATGGCGGCAGCAATCATCCCGAAGTGGTGGCGCGAATTGAAGCGGTCGCACAGGCGAAAAGGATTCCGCTGCAACATCAGGCGGCTTCGAGCACCACCGGCACCGACACGGATGCGATCTTCTGGACGCGCGGCGGGATTGCGAGCGCGTTGGTGAGCCTGCCGAACCGATACATGCATTCACCGGTGGAAGTGGTCAGCATGAAGGATTTGGAGAAAATCCCGCAACTTCTCGCGGCGTTTGGGCAATCGTTGAAGGCCGGCGAAAATTTCAAAGTAAAGATTTAGCAGAATTTGCTTGAAAAACGCAGGGGCATCAAATAGAGTAAGACCGTTAAATTGATTGAATATGAACTGGACGAAACCTGAATTTGAGGAAATCACACTCTGCATGGAAGTGACTGGTTACGTCAACGACGGCAACTAGGCACGTGCCTGTAATCGTTGACGAAGCAGCCGCACACGGCGCGGGTTCATTTTTGTAGCCGTGCGAATACGCATCCTTGGTTCGGCTGCGGGTGGTGGGGTGCCCCAGTGGAACTGCAATTGTCCCAATTGCCGCGCTACCCGAAAAGCGGGATATTTCCTTTCCCAATCTTCCGCTGCTGTATGCGATAATGGCAAGGACTGGCTTTTGCTCAATGCGTCGCCCGATCTTTCTTGTCAGTTTGCTTCGTTTCCGCCCCTTTCAAGGAGTGGCAAGAAGTTGCGCGGTAGCGCCGTTGCCGCGGTATTACTCACCGATGGGGAAATGGACCATGTCGCCGGCCTTCTTTCGTTGCGCGAACAAAAATCATTGCGGTTAATTTGGACCCAGGCTGTGAGACAACTGCTGACGTCGTCGTTTCCATTGCTAACGGCGTTGGAAAAATATTGCAAGATAAGACATTATGTCTTTCCCGTTCAGGCCGCCGGCATCCGGATTTCCGGTCTTGAGTTGGAGGCACAAAAAGCGCCGCGTTATTCGCGTCACTTCCCACAGCCGGGATTTGTCGCAGGCGTTCGACTGGAAGGCGCCAGAAGCGGGCGGAGTCTGGTTTATCTTCCCGGCCTGCCCTTCATTTCGAAAAACCTGGGGGAATTCATCGCGGGTTGCGATTGCCTGATTGTGGACGGCACGTTTTGGTCGGACCGCGAAATGATTTCGCTTGGCATTTCCACGCGGACGGCGCGCGGGATGGGACACGTCCCGATTGGGGGGCAGGGTGGGAGTCTCGATTGGTTGCGGGGCCTCGATATTCCGCGTAAGATTTACACTCACATAAACAATTCAAATCCAATTTTGCGGAAAACGTCGCGCGAACGGCGATTGGTCGAAAAAGCCGGCGTCGAGATTTCCCACGACGGCATGGACATTCATTTATGAAAAGTTCCTCCGGCCACTTCAATGGACGCCCGTGGTCCGAGAGTGAATTTATCGCGCGGCTTCGCGCGGTGGGCAATCAAAGCTACCATGACAAACACCCCTTTCATGTCTTGATGAACGAAGGCGGATTAAATCGTCATCAACTCCAGGGATGGGCCGCAAACCGTTTTTACTATCAGACACAAATTCCGATCAAAGATGCTGTCATCCTGGCGAACTGCCCCGAACGCGACATCCGCCGCGTTTGGATCCAGCGTATCCTGGATCATGACGGTTCTGACCGGGACATCGGCGGCATTGAAAAATGGCTGCGTTTGGGCGAAGCGACGGGGCTGGGCCGCCAGGAGATGCTTTCACATTCACGATTGTTGCCGGGCGTCCGGTATGCGGTGGATGCCTACGTCAACTTTTGCCGCAGGCAGCCCTGGGTCATCGCGATGGCGTCGTCGCTTACCGAATTGTTCGCACCGGATCTGATGTCCAAACGAATCGCGGCGTTCCGGAAACATTATCCGTGGGTGGCAGCGAAGGGCCTGCGCTACTTTCGGGGCCGCCTGCGGCAGGCGCCGCGCGACGCCGATTTCGCGCTGCGCGTAACTCTGGAACACTGTCAGAGCCGGGAAATGCAGGAACGTGCGGTGGCCGCCTTGAAATTCAAATGCGAACTCCTTTGGGCGGTGCTGGATGCCATCCACCTGGCGTATGTTTTAAGTCCGTCCCAACCCCATGAACCCAGTTGCCAACACGACCAAGCCAAGCCTCGCCAATAAATCCCGTCTGAAATGGGATGCGGTGCGCGAAAAGCATTTGTTGCTCTACCCGGAAGGGGTGCTCGTTTTAAACAAAACGGCGCACGATGTGCTCGCGCTTTGCGACGGCCGGCGCGATGTCGGCGAAATTGTCAGGATTCTCGGCCAACAATATCAAAACGACGCGATTGATGCGGACGTGAAGGAAATTTTGGGAAGACTTGTGGAAAAAAAACTTGTAAGAACAGATGACTGACGATGCAAAGGCTCCGTCCATTTTCATTGCTTTGTGAGCTCACGTACCGGTGTCCGCTGCAATGCCCCTATTGCAGCAATCCGCTGAACTTTGCGCTTCACCGGGAAGAGTTGAATACGGATGAATGGATGCGCGTGTTGACCGAAGCGGCTGCTTTGGGAGTCATCCAGTCGCATTTCTCAGGCGGCGAGCCGTTGATGCGGGCGGACGCCCCCAGCATCATCGGCCATGCGCGGCGTTTGGGACTTTACACCAATTTGAGCACGGGGGGCACTTTGTTGACTGAAAAACTGGCGTCGGAACTGCGCGAAGCCGGCCTGGACAGCTTGCAGATCAGCATTCAGGATTCAGACGCCATGCGCTCGGATATTATGGCTGGCGGCGCGCCTTCATTTGATAAAAAGATTCATGCCGCCCGACTCGCCCGGGATTGCGGGTTTGCCTTGACTGTCAATGTGGTGTTGCACCGTCGAAACATTGGACGCATCGAGGAAATCATCGGGTTGGGGGAACAACTTGGCGCGGAGCGTCTCGAGCTGGCAAATACACAGTTCAACGGCTGGGCATTGAAAAACC
>JASHVW010000317.1 GCA_030044395.1 Verrucomicrobiia bacterium | reverse complement strand
TATTTTTCCATAATCATTCTCTACTTCAATGAAGTGCAAGGTTTTTTGGAATTATCAAGATGACAAATTTTTCGGGCGCGTCACTCCGTGCGCGCCGTCGTGATGAACCAGGACAAATTCGTGGGCAAGCGGCGGCGGGCAGAGGACTGCCCGCCCTACCAGATCATTTAATTTGGTTTGTCATCTGGACAAAGCCGAGATTTTTACTGGCGATTTTTCAAAATCATCCATTTGGATGATATAAATTAATCCATGATAGGGTAATTTGGCTTATGATTACACTGACATAAACGTGAACAACGTCACCCGCTTCTACCGCGTCAGGCAGTAAAAGCTGTTTCTGCCATCAATTAAAATCACTGTCGGCCAATAGCGGCCGATGCCGCGACAATCATGTGCGGATTTTCCTGAAAAGCAAAAGAAGTGCCCTGACGTGGCGGAGTTCGACGGGATAATGCCGGGCGGCGGGACCCGTCAGGGCGATCAGGTCGTCGCGCAAAATGTGGCCGTCGGCTCCGTCCTGAAATTTACGAACGACCCGGCATTGCAAGTTGTCCTTGGCGCGGGTGCGAAAGGTCGGCCAGATGGGCGAAGTCCACATAGTCCTTGTCGAGGATGACGATTTCCAGTGATGAAAGCTAAAAATCCTTCGGCGCAAAATTTAAGAATGAAACCGGCAGCGGCGGTGACATTGTGTTTGGCGGTTGCCTGTATCCTGCTGTGGGGCAAGCCAACGCAAGCCCAGTCAATTGTTTTGACCAACGGCTGGCAATTACAATCGCAAGCGAATGTTTCGGATTCCGGGAATGTGATTTCACAGGCGAACTATCAGTCCGGCGGCTGGTATGCGGCGACAGTTCCGGGAACGGTGTTGACGACGTTGGTGAACAATGGGGTGTATCCCGAACCGCTTTACGGGACGAACATTGATAATATTTCCGACAGCCTGTGCCGGACGTCCTGTTGGTATCGGACCGTCTTTAATCTTCCGGCATCCTATGCGGACAAGCAAGTATGGCTGAATTTTGCCGGGATCAACTACACGGCGAATGTCTGGATCAACGGCTCCGGCGTCGGCTCCATGCAAGGTGCGTTCACGCGCGGAATTTTCAACATCACACCTTACGTGAACGTGGGCGGCACGAACGCGTTGGCGGTGTTGATCACCCCCGAACCCAATCCAGGAACACGGCATATATACACAACCACCTATGTTACACCGCTTGGCGGCGACACCGAAGCCGATGGCCCCAGTTTTTTCTGCACCGTCGGCTGGGATTGGCTTCCCACCATACCTGATCGGGACTCGGGAATTTGGCAGGGGGTGACGGTGTCCGAGAGTGGGCCGGTGGTCATTCAAAATCCTTACGTCACTTCGCAACTGCCGTTGCCGGCGACCGACAGCGCCGACCTGACCATCCAAGCGACAATCAGCAACGTCACGAGCACGGCGCAGACGGGCGTTCTGGCCGGCAACATTGGCGGGAGCATCAGCTTTCAGACCAATTTTTCACTCCTGCCCTACGCGACGCAGACGCTCACGTTCAATCGGACCAACGCGCCCTCGTTGCACATTTTGAATCCGCAGCTTTGGTGGCCGAACGGATATGGCGCGCCGAACCTTTACAACTTGCAGTTGAGCGCGTCGGTTGGGGGGATGGCTTCAGACACCAAGAGCGTGAACTTCGGCATTCGGCAGATCAGTTATCATCTGCCCGGTTCAACCAATTTGGCGTTGGTGGTCAATGGTGTGCCGGTCATCGCCAAGGGCGGCTGCTGGGGACTGGATGAAGGGCTCAAGCGCAATTCTGTTGCGCGTCTGGATGCGGAGATTCATATGCACCGGCTGGCCAACTTCATGATGATCCGCAATTGGTGCGGACAGAGCAGCAGTGAGGATTTTTACACTTTGTGCGACAAATATGGCATCCTGGTTTGGTCTGAATTTTGGCAGGCGGGTTGGAATCCCATCAACACCAACTTGTTTCTGGCCAACGTGCGGGACACGATTTTGCGTTATCGCAACCATCCGTGCATCGCGGTCTGGTGCGGGCGAAATGAGGCCTATCCCTCGCCGGCGACCATTGCCGCAGGGGATTCAAATCTGGTCGCGACGCTGGATCCGCAGTGTTGGTATCAGGCTCAATCCGGGAGCTATCAGGTCGGTCGAGATGGCGGGGGGGGCACCAAATCGGGGGCGCAGGGGGCGGCATATAATTGGATGCCGCCGGAAAATTTTTATTATGTGGACGGTCCGTTCAAGACCGAGATTGGCTCTGTCTCCATTCCCACGCTTGAAGCGATTGAGGCGATGATGCCATCCAACGACTGGCAGACCATCAACAACGACTGGGCGGAACATAATTTTACCCCGGGTGCAATGGAGTGTGACAAGTATCCTTCCGTCATCGCGGCGCGATATGGTCCGTTTTCCAATTTGGCTGATTTTGTCCGCAAAGCGCAACTGGCCAACTACGAAGCGTTCCGGGCAATGTATGAAGGGCGGTTTGCCAAGCTGTTTCATCCGGTTACTGGAGTGCTCACTTGGATGAGCAATCCCGCGCAGCCGAGCTTTGTCTGGCAGCTTTACAGCCACGATCTGGAACCGAACGCTTCACTGTTTGCGGTGCAGGAAGCGTGCGAGCCGGTTCACATCATGCTCAATGAAAAGACCGGTCATCTGATGGTCATTAACAATCATCCCGAGGCGTTGACGGGTGCCAAGGCGCACGTTGCCATATACAATTTGCAAGGCAAGATTGCCTCCGAGAGCGATGTCAATGTCACCGCCGCGCCCAGCGCCGCCACCGATTTGGGATTGCTCGCGCTGCCGGACAATCTTTCGCCGGTTTATTTTGTCAAACTGGAATTGAGCGATGCGGCGGGAAAACTGGTTTCGGACAATTTCTATTGGCGCGCCCAGCCGCCACATCGGGACGATTTACAGGCGCTCAACACGCTGCCGATGGTCACGCTCAGCATCCAGGCGACCAATCAAATTGTGGGAAGCAATTGTGTGATCAGCGTGACGATGAGCAACCCGGCGCCCGTGGTGGCGTTGATGACGCATCTGCAATTACTCCAAGCTACTTCGGGTCAGCGCGTCCTGCCGGTGTTCTACAGTGACAATTACATCTCATTGGTGCCGGGCGAGAGCCGTTCGCTGACGGTGACAGCGGCGACCGACAATCTGGGCGGCAGCCTTCCGTTGCTGGACGTGGACGGCTGGAACGTCACGGTCAACCCGTCGGGTTCATCGGGAAATGTCGTGGGCGTTGTTCCCAACTCGGGGATGGCCCAAGCCACAGTGCTTACGCCGCCGCCCGCCCCGACGTTGAGCGTGGCGGGAAGCGGCGCACATATAGGTCTTGCATGGTTCCAATGTCTCGGTGCGACGAGTTACCACGTCAAACGTTCGACAACGAGTGGAGGTGAAACAACCCTCACCAACGTCAGCGGCATCAGCTACACCGACAGCGGCCTGGCCGCCGACACGACCTATTACTACCAAGTCTCGGCGTTGAACGCGGCGGGCGAAAGCGGCAATTCCTCTGAAGTCGGCGTGACGACACCCAGGTAATTTTATGGCGGACAACTTTGACGCAGCGGGAAATGTTGGCGGTGTCACTTATTCCGGCCTGAACTAATTCATCCGAAGTCAACGCCACGCCGGTTGTGCCTCCTTCGCCACACATCACCAACATTGGCTTGAGCGGGGCAAGTCTTTTTTGTTGCCAGAATTGCGATTCAAAACGCACACCCATTTCCAACTCGTTGATTTTCTGTGTTTTCCAGCTTTTTTCGGATGGCTTTTTTTGGCGGCAATGTTTTATAAGTCCAGATCATCCCCGTTCACCGCGGATTTTCCCAAAAATGGCCGATTCCAAAAAATCATTCATTTGGATGATTTAATTCACCCCCAGCGATGTTGTATATTATCGACGTTCCAATGAATACGTTGTCAATAATGCAATAATGAAAGCAAAAACCATTTTTGCCGTTGGCAGTTTTCTTGGGTTGGTGTTTGTGATTGACCATAAGAATCAATAGTAAGCCTATGAAAATCAATATTAAACCTGTGAGCCAACTCGTTTCTCTTTTCCGTTCACCCGTCCGCCAGGCGGCCAGGTTCCGCGCTTTCCCGCTGGTTTTCGCCCTGACCGTGCTCCTGATGCCCGCGCCCGCCCGCGCACAGCAGGCGCCTTCGGTGCCGACGGGCTTGAGCGCGGTGGCTGGTAATGCGGCGGTGGCCCTTTCGTGGAATTCAAGTACGGGCGCGACGAGCTATAATGTGGAGCGTTCGACGACCAGCGGCCAAGAAGCAACGATCACGAACGTCAGCGGGACGAACTACGTGGACACGGGATTGACCGACGGGACGACGTATTATTACGAGGTCTCGGCGGTGAACACCAACGGACAGAGCGGCAATTCGTCGGAAGTCAGCGCCGCGCCCCTACAGGCGCTTTTAGTGGTCAACTTTGACGCGGCGGGAGGCGCTGGCGGTTTTAATTATTCCGGTCAAGCTGGTTTTCTTGATCCGGGACATAATTATTGGAATCCGATAGTCCGTAATGGGACAACCGGCGCGGGAACCAATTCGGATGGAGCGACACCCAGCACGGTCACGTTGACGGACACAAGTCCTTCGGACTACAACTCCGGTCAGGGAGCGCAAGGCACGGTGGCCGGATTTATGTCGCCTTGGTTACTCAATAGCGACGACTCCATAACGAGCGATACACTGAACAATGTTCCCGCCGGGACTTACATCCTGTATCTTTACGGTAAAAACGGTGAAACATATGCTTCTAATGGTTCCACCTTCGGCGTGTCGGTGGGCGGGACATCCTACGGGTCGTTGAGCACCCTAAACACCGTGACGTCCGTGTTCACAGAGGGCAATGACTATGTGGTGTTCTCGAATGTAGTGGTGGGGGCGAGTGGCACGATTACATTCACCTACACGGCAAACACTGCTGTCACAACAGAGGGCGACTTCAACGGAGTCCAACTGGTTCAAGTCAGCGGCACGCCTGAGGTGCCTTTTGCGCCGACGGGCTTCAGCGCGGTGGCTGGTATTTCGCAGGTGAGCCTTTCGTGGAATGCAAGTTCGGGCGCGACGAGTTATAATGTGAAGCGTTCGACGACCAGCGGCGGAGAAGTGACGATCATAAACGTCAGCGGAACGAGCTACACGGACACGACAGTGATCAACGGGACGACGTATTATTATGAGGTCTCGGCGGTGAACGCCGTTGGACAGAGCGGCAATTCGCCGGAAGTCAGCGCCACGCCGAACGTGCCGCCTGCGGTGCCGACGGGCTTGAGCGCGGTGGCTGGTAATGCGCAGGTGGGCCTTTCGTGGGACTCTGTTTCGGGCGCGACGAGCTACAACGTGGAGCGTTCGACGACCAGCGGCCAAGAAGTGACGATCACGAACGTCAGCGAGACGAGTTACGTGGACACGGGAGTGACCAACGGCACAACGTATTATTACGAGGTCGCGGCGGTGAACGCCGGCGGTGAAAGCGGCAATTCGTCGGAAGTCAGCGTCACGCCGTCCGCGACTGCGCCGCCTTTGGCGCCGACGGGCTTGAGCGCGGTGGCTGGTAATGCGGCAGTGGCCCTTTCGTGGAATTCAAGCACGGGCGCGACGAGCTATAATGTGGAGCGTTCGACGACCAGCGGCCAGGAAGTGACGATCGCGAACGTCAGCGGGACGACCTACACGAACACGGGATTGACCGACGGGACGACGTATTATTACGAGGTCTCGGCGGTGAACGCCAACGGACCGGGCGGCAATTCGTCGGAAGTCAGCGCCACGCCGGTTGGGATTTTAGTGGTCAACTTTGACGTGGCGGGAGGCGTTGTTGGCGGTGTGAATTATCGCGGTCAAGCTGGCTTTTTTGATCCGGGAAATAATTATTGGAATCCGGTAGTCCATAATGGTACAACCAGCGCGGGAAAAAATTCGGATGATGTGACAACCAACGCGGTCACGTTGACGGACACAAGTCCTTCGGACTACAACTCCGGTCAGGGATCGCTAGGCACGGTGGCCGGATTTATGTCGCCTTGGGAACTCAATAGCGACGACTCCATAACGACCAATACACTGTACAATGTTCCCGCTGGGACTTACATCCTGTATCTTTACGGTAAAAACGGCGAAGCATATGCTTCTAATGGTTCCATCTTCAACGTAATGGCGAACGGGATATCCTACGGGCCGTTGAGCACCCTAAACACCGTGACGTCCGTGTTCACAGAGGGCAATGACTATGTGGTGTTCTCGAATGTAGTGGTGGGGGCGTATGGCATTATTACATTCACCTACACGGCGAACACTGCTGCCAACAATGGCGCCAACCACGAGGGCGACTTCAACGGACTTCAACTGGTGGAAGTCACCGCCACGCCCGCCCCGCCTTCGGAGCCGCCAATCATTTTGTCGGAGCCGCAATACACCAATGAAGAGTTGTTTGCGGGTCGCACGGCGGTCTTCAGTTGTGCGGCGGTGGGTGGCAACCTGCATTACCAGTGGGAAACCAACGGTGTGCCGCTCGTTAACGGCGGCAACATTGCTGGCGCTACATCCCCAACTTTGACCATCGCCAACGTGTCGGCGGCCAATGTGGGAAGTTATTCCTGCATGATCACCAACGCGAACACGGTAGGTTATCAATCCACCAACACCATTCCGGAGACGTTGGCGATTGTTGCGCCCAATGGAACATTTGAGACAGGGTTGGCGGCGGACGCGCCATTGCATTTATATGGATTTAACGATACCGGAAGTCCGTCACCTGGTCCCGCGCAGGCTTATGATAATATAGCCGCTGATAATGGCACTTATGGAGTGAATTGCGAGAACGGCTCCACTCCCATTTTCGGACCACTGCCTTCGGACGGCTTTCCAGGATTTTCCACGACCAATTATGCTGTTTTCATGCAGTATAATGATGAACCTTGCAATGTCCAGGTGAGTTCACCTTGGCTTCTCGACACCAACACGGTAACCATTACTGCCTGGATCAATCCGAGCTATTTGCCTCAAGTACTCGGGACGGTCATTGTGATGAACAATGCTGGCAACGGCGATATTGAGGGCATTGATTTTGTCACCAACGGCGAGGGTCTCGCCTATGATCTCGGCTATATTTGGAATAATGACTCGGGAACCGCCAATTGGGATTCCGGCCTGACACCGCCAGCCGGTCAATGGTCGTTTGTGGCATTGGTCGTGACTCCAACCAGCGCGACGATCAGCATGATGAATGCGAACGGTATAACGAACGCCACATTCGTCCATAACCACGCCAATGCAGCATTTGCGGGCAAGACGATTATCGGAGACAACCCCGGTCACCTCAGTGGCGCCTATACCTTTGACGGCGCAATAGACGAGGTGGCCGTATTTAATCGTGCCCTCACTCAAAATCAAGTGGCAAACCTTTATGCGGATGCGACACAGGTGGCGCCGACTAGCCAGCAGGCCTTTATTGCCAGACCCACGCTGGCCGGAGGCAATCTGACCTTGAGTGGCAGTGATGGTGCTGCGTTTGGAACATATCACGTGTTAACCTCAACAAATCTGGCATTGCCGTTACAGGACTGGACGGTGGTTGCAAATGGAACCTTTAGCGCCAGCGGCACTTTCAGCGTGGTTTTGCCTGTCACCAACACCGCGTCATTTTTCTCCATCAAGTCGCCATAGTCTGGCTTAATTGGGCGCGAACTTGGTGAAATAACTGTAAACGAAATAAATAGTGATAAAATGTAACAATGAATTATAAAAATGCGTTTATCGCAAGCATGTTGCAACAACAGTCTACGCAAATGCAATACATTCCGTTAACCAATAGAAACACAAGAAAATATTTACCCGACAAAGTAGCAGGTTTTACTTTAATTGAGTTGTTGGTCGTGATAGCAGTGATTGCTATTTTGGCGGCATTACTTTTGCCGGTGTTGCAATCCGCCAAGCAGAGGGCTTGGTTGGGCATGTCTATCAGCAATCAGAAACAGTTGGCCACCGCTTGGGTGATGTATGAGACTGATAATAACGGCAATATTATTGGTTTCGATTGTTGGGCTCAAGACACTGGAGGTAATACCGTGACGGATACTCGTGCGCCAGGCAGGGCCTATATACCGCCTTGGCGTTATGAGTATACCCCCACCGACTATATACCGCAACTGCCGAATATTCCTCCCGGAATCAGCCCGCAGCAAACGG
>JASHVW010000316.1 GCA_030044395.1 Verrucomicrobiia bacterium | reverse complement strand
ACCTACTTGAGTGACATGCGGCCAAAGTTCAAGCCTTACGAGATTGATTGCGGCAAAATTCCCGCCTATCGCTTCAAAAGCAACCTGAAGCAGGAGCTGGCCGCCAGGCGCATCAGCAAGGCTGAAGCGGTGAATCTCCTGGAAGACATGCTGATGATCCGCGAGTTGGAGGAGATGATAGTCAAGCTGCGCTCCGGTGCCTATGAGCCAATTCGCGATTTCAATTATCGTGGGCCGACGCATGTGTCAGTCGGCCAGGAAGGCACGGCCGCGGGAGCTTGTTCGGTGCTTCATATTGCCGATAAAATTACAAGTACGCATCGCGGCCATGGCGAAAGCCTCGCCAAAGGTACCGTGGCCATCCGGGAAATGTCCGACGACCAACTCAAGGCGCGTGTGCCCCATTGCCAGTCGTCGAAGCGCGAAGACCTGCTCGAAGCCGCGCTGGAGCAGCACGTTTACAAGATGATTTGCGAATTGTTTGGCAAGGAAGACGGCTATTGCAAGGGCCGCGGCGGCTCGATGCACATCGCGGATTTCAGCGTTGGGCATCTCGGGGCGAACGCGATCGTCGGCGGCGGCGTGCCCATCGCCACTGGCGCGGCGGTCGGCTTGCGTTACCAGAGAACGGACGCGGTCGTTTGCTGCTTTGCGGGCGACGGCGCTTATGCCAACGGGGTGGTGCTGGAAGCGATGAATTTTGCCACCCAGGCGCAGTTCACCAATCATCTGGCTGAATACAAGCATGGCGTGCCGATGATTTTTCTCATTATCAACAATCACTACGGCATGACGCATCGTACCGACGACGAGGTGATGGGCGTGAGCCGCATCGCGCGCCGCGCCGCCGGTTTTTCCGAGAACAACATGCATGCGGAAATCGTCAACGGCATGGACGCGCTCGCAGTTCGCGACGCCGTAACGCGCGCGGCCGGGATTTGTCGGCAAGGCCAGGGACCGGTGCTGCTCGATTGCGATACTTACCGTTATTGGGGCCATTCTTTGAGCGACCCGCGCAATGAATACCGCACCAAGGAGGAGGAAGCCGCGTGGAAATCCGTTGACCCGGTGGAGACATTCAAAGCGCAGATCCTGGAAAGCGGGCTTCTTTCTGAAAAAGAACTTGCCGCGCTGGTGGGAACCGTCCGCGACCGCAACGCGCGCGCCGCCAAACGCGCCGCCGCTGCCGCCGACCCGCTGGCGGAAGATGTTATCAAATACATGTACACGGACACCAAATCCGAAACTGTTCCGGCGGAATTTGCGAAGGTGGAAATCATCCAACCCCTGCCGGAAATCAAGCGTGTCAACGGCGAAATCACCTACAAGGACGCCATTCGCGAGGCGCTGATGGAGGAAATGAAACGCGACCGGCGCGTCCTTTTCTACGGCGAAGACGTGGCGGATTACGGCGGCGCGTTCAAGGCCACGAAAGGCCTGCTCGAATCGTTCGGACGCGACCGTGTTTTCAACACGCCGATTTCAGAAGCGTGCATCTGCGGCACTGGCATCGGACTGGCGATGATTGGGCTGCGACCCGTCATGGAATTGATGTACTACGATTTTGCGCTGATGTCGTCCGACCAGATCAGCAATCAGGCGGCGAAGTGGCATTACATGAGCGGCGCGCAAACGGAGGTGCCATTGGTGTTGCGCGTTTCCGCCGGCGCGGGCAAGGGTTATGGCGGACAGCATTCGCAGACGCTCGAATCCATGTTCTGCCATATTCCCGGCCTTTATGTCGTCTATCCCGCCACGCCCTATGACGCCAAGGGAATGTTGAAATCCGCCATCCGCGACAACAACCCGGTGATGTTTATCGAGTCGCAGGGGTTGTATGGCATGAAAGGGCCTGTGCCGGAGAATGAGTATCTCGTTCCGCTGGGCGTGGCCGAGGTGAAGCGCGAAGGCCCAGACATCACCTTTGTCACCTGGGGACCGCTCGTGCATGACTGCCTGAAGGCGGCGGACCAATTGAAGGCCGGGAAAAATATTTCCGCTGAAGTGATTGATTTGCGTTCGCTGGTGCCACTCGATCTCGAAACTATTTTGCGTTCAGTGCAGAAGACGGGACGCTGCGTGGTGGCAAGCCAGGCGATTCATATCGGCAGTTACACCGGGGAAATCGCCTCGACGATTTCGGATGCGATTTTTGATTACCTTGACGCGCCGGTGAAGCGGGTTGGGGCAAAAAACGGCATTGCGCCGCAATCGCACATCCTCGAATCGGCGTTTTTGCCAAGCGTGAACGACCTGCTGAAAGCCGCAAATGAAATTCTCTAATTATGGCGACTCCAATAATCATGCCGAAGTTCGGTCAGATGACCGAGGAAAGCGCCATCGTCGAATGGCTCAAAAAGGAAGGCGATCAGGTCGCCAAAGGCGATATTCTCTTTACCGTCGAAACCGACAAGTCGGTCATGGAAGTGGAAAGCTTTGAGGCGGGCACACTCCTCAAAATCGTCGTCCCCCCACGGCTCAACGTTGCGGTGCAAAGCACCGTCGGCTTTCTCGGCAATCCCGGTGAGGCGATTCCCGCCATCGAGGCGCCAGTTCCTGCGGCTCCGAAAGAGGCCGCAGTCGTTAGGCCGTCCGATACTACGCCGGGTTTTGGACTGCGCCAGCACTCTGGCGCTTTGGAAGTTGCGTCCAATGCGAAAGCGCCAGAGGACGGGCGCACTCCAGGACGCGAAGCGACTGCGGCACCGCCCGCGATTTTCCGCATCAGTCCGCGCGCCGCGTCATTGGCGCGAGATTGCGTCATTGACGCGACGCGCATCATCGGAACCGGGCCGCAAGGGCGAATTATTGAAAAGGACGTGCGCCATTACTTGCAACAGCGCGGCTACGACAAATTGAGGATTTCACCGGCGGCCAAACAAAGGGCGGCGCAGGAAAAGCTAGACATCCTGAAGATTTCCGGCACCGGCGACGGCGGACGTATTACCGGAGCGGATATTGATCGCGCGCTGGCGGAACGTCCGCGCGCCATGAGCAAGATGCGCCAGATTATTGCGCAACGCCTCACCCAGAGCGTCGTTACCGCGCCGCACTTCTTCGTCACGGTTGAGGCCGACATGACCGACTTGGTGAAATTCCGGGCCGAACTCAAGGCCAAAGGCGCGCCATATACGATTACGGATTACATCGCCGAAGCCGTCGTCCTGACGTTGAAGGAATTTCCCGACGTGAACAGTTCCACCGACGGGAAAGCGATTCGTTGGAACAGCAAAATCCATCTCGGCATCGCGGTTTCGCTGGAACAAGGACTGGTCGTGCCGGTGATTCGCAATGCCGACGACTTGACGCTGGCCGAATTGAACCTACGGGCGAAGGAAGTCGCCGACAAAGCCCGCGCTGGAAAACTTGCGCCGGACGAGATGACCGGGAGCACCTTCACCATTTCCAACATGGGGATGATGGACGTGGAAAATTTCACCGCCATCATCAACCCCGGAGAAAGCGCCATTTTGGCCGTCTCCAGCACGCTGAAAAAACCCGTGGTGCGCGACGATAAAATCGTCGTCCGCTCGGTCATGAAAATGACATTATCGGCTGATCACCGCATCATTGACGGCGCGATGGCGGCGAAATTTGCGAATGCAATCAAACAAAAACTTGAAGACCTCGAATTATGGAAACGTTTGACATCGTAGTCATTGGCGCCGGTCCCGGCGGTTATCCCGCCGCCATCCGCGCCGCGCAACTCGGCGCGAAAACCGCCATCATCGAAAAAGAACAGCTTGGGGGAACCTGCCTCAATTGGGGGTGCATTCCCACCAAGGCGCTGATCGCCGCCGCCGAGACCTTTGATAAAATCACCCATGCGGAGACATTCGGCATCACCGTCAAGGACGCGACGGTGGATTACAGTGTGATGATTGGGTTCAAAAACAAGGTCGTGCAACAACTGCGCGGCGGCGTCAAATCGCTGCTTGCCGCCAACGGCGTTAAGCAATTCGCCGGCGTTGCCGGTTTTATTGAGCGCAACATTCTCGAGGTTGGCGGCGAACGCATCGGAGCGAACAAAATCATCATCGCCACCGGCTCCACGTCCGCCATGCCCGGCTTTCTGCCCAGGCACGAGCGCATCGTCGAAAGCCGCGCGTTTCTCGACATCCGGACGCTGCCCGCGCGCATGATTGTCCTCGGTGGCGGGTTCATCGGCTGCGAGCTGGCCTGCATGGCCGCCATGCTTGGCGTCAAAGTCACCATCGCCGAACTGCTCGAAGATATTTTGTTGTTGCTCGACGCCGACGTGCGCCGCGACGTCCGGACGCACATGGAAAAGAGGCTCGGCATCCGCGTGCTCACCGGCAAGGCGCTGGAAAAAATCTCCGCCGAAGCCGATTCTGTCAGCGGTAAGTTTGGCGACGAGACTCTGACGGCGGATCTTCTGCTCTGCGCCGTGGGCCGCAAACCCGTCACCGAGGGTTTGAGACTTGAAAATGCCGGCTTGAAAACGACCGACCACGGTTTCATTCAGGCCGACGACTATTGCCGGACCTCGGTTGCATCCATCTTTGCCATCGGCGATGTGACGGGCAAAATCCAACTCGCCCATTACGCGACGGCTCAAGGCATCGCCGCCGCGGAAAATGCCTTTCAATCGAAGTTGCGGAAGCATGAGACGATTGTGCCGAACGTGATTTTCACGTCACCGGAAATCGGCACGGTGGGGTTGAGCGAAGAGGACGCGAAGAAGCAGGGCCGGGCGGTAAAGACGGGAAAGTTTCGCTTCTCCGGATTGGGGAAGGGGCTGGCTACGGGGGAAACGGTGGGGTTTGTGAAATGGATTGCCGACGCGACGACCGACCAATTGCTTGGCGCCGCCGCCGTGGGTCCTCATGCCACTGAACTGGTGGCTGAGGCAGCCGCGGTGATTCGCGCGGAATTGACCACGCGCGAATTGGGCCGGACGATTCATGCCCATCCGACCTTCAGCGAGGCCTGGATGGAAGCGGCGCATGCCCTGCACGGTGAAAGCATTCACGCGCCACCCAGACGGAAGACTTAGCAGTGTGTCCGGAGCCTGCAGGCGGCAGCCGCGGAGGCCACGCCTGTCCATATGTGCCAAAAACACGAAAGAAAGGCAGTGAGCGTTAAATGGAAATCCAGGTTAAGAAATGTGCCGCGCCAGCCCCGGAGCAGCGCGACCATGCTTCTTTTGCCTGCGATGCTCGCCTTTGTCCTGCCGATAAATGGAGCGGCTGCCTTTTCGGGCACGTACGAAGTCGTGAACAGGAACAGCGGAATAGTGATGGAGGTGGCGGAGTTTTCAACAACGAACGGCGGTACGGTTGATCAATGGGTTGCCAACGGCGGCCTCAACCAGCGATGGACATTGACAAGTCTCGGAAGCGGGAATTACCTGATTGCCAATGCAAACAGCGGATTGGCGCTGGAAGTTGCCGGTTCATTGACGACGGACGGCGCCATACTGGATCAATCAACAAATACTGGCGGATTAAATCAGCAATGGTCAATCACCAGCTTGAGCAATGGTTGTTATGAGATTGTCAATGCGAACAGCCAGTTGCCGGCGGAGGTTGCCGGCTCATCAACGGCTGACGGAGGCACCATTGATCAAAACGCGTGGACTGGGAGCAACAACCAGCAATGGTTGATACTGCCCGAGGGGGTGACGGGCACCGTATCGCCGCCTTCCGGGGGCGCGGGAGTCGCGGCGAGCAACTTTCATGGATTCAATTGGGCTGATGAGGGGGATAATTTTCAGGACGGCCCCCTTTTGTTGAGTGGAATGGCCAGCACGGACACGTACGCGGCTGTAGAATCAGAAGCGGGAGTGGTGCTCGGGGCCTTCGAGAATGTGGGGGCCAATGCCGTAAGGATTCCAATCAATCCGGCCACAGTCATCGGCACATGGTGGGAGAGTTACAAAGCCGCCATTGACACGGCAACGAGCCTCGGGATGAAGGTCATTATCTGCCCCTGGTGCAGGACTGGTTCGGACGACGGCGTCGTGGATGATTTGCCATCGTTTTGGCAGATGTGGGACACGGTGGTCACAAATTATAACGGGAACGGCGATGTCTATTTTGAAGTGCTGAACGAACCTTATGGATACAGCGCCTCCGGATGGCTGAATCTGGTGTCCAGTTGGCTGGCAAGGTATCCGACGGTTGCGCATGGCCGGGTTTTTGCGGGGGGAACGGGCTATGATGACGATGTGCCAAATGTCGCATCGTCCCTCGTAACCAGCGGCTGTTTATTTTCGGTGCATGACTATGGTTTCTGGAACCCCGACGATGTCACCGATTCCTTCTTTTATAATAATCTTTCTGGCGAAGTGGGAGCCTATGCCGGCAGATGCGTCATGACGGAGTTTGGGGCGTCCATGCAGTCCCAATACAATTATGCGGGCGGGGACCAAAGTAATAACGCCGTTGCGAGCATGATCGGATTCTGCAGTTTTTGCGCGGGCAACCAAATGGGTTCGGTCTATTGGCCGGGGTTAAGAGATGGCGACGATTACAGCATGTTTACACGCAACGCCAATACCACGGCCTTGGCCCGGAACAGCGCCAGCGGGATGGCGTTGGTTGAATATGGCTGGGGCTACTATAATGGCGCCGGCACCTATCAGATAGTGAATGGAAACAGTGGATTGGCGCTTGAGGTCGCGGGATCCTCCACAACAATCGGCGCGAATGTTGATCAATCGTCCTATGTCGGCGGCGATAATCAACAATGGACATTGTCAAAACTGGGAAACGGATCCTACGCGATCACCAACGTCAACAGCCGGTTGGTATTGGAAGTTGCCGGTTCGTCCCTCGCCGACGGCGGCAACGTTGACCAAGCCAACTGGAGTGATGGCCCCAACCAGCAATGGGGAATATTGAATCTTGCGGACGGGTTCTACGCAATCACCAATCGAAACAGCGGATTGGCATTGGAGGTGGCGGGCTCCTCGACCACCAACGGCGCCAA
>JASHVW010000315.1 GCA_030044395.1 Verrucomicrobiia bacterium | reverse complement strand
GGCCCACCGCTAATTGGCATGAACGGGAAATTTATGACATGATGGGCATCCATTTCCGCGACCATCCCGATTTGCGCCGCATTTTGATGTGGGACGGCTATCCGTACTTTCCCTTGCGCAAGGATTTTCCGCTCGCCGGCAAGCCAAGCGACCTGCCCGGCGTCGGCTTTACCCGCGTCACGCCCATGGAAGGCGGCCCGTTTGTGACCGTCGCCGGCGGCAATTCCGCCCAGTCCCGCGAGCCGCGCATCCGCATTCCCGAAACCGATTCCATCGAAACAATGGCCCGGCTCGAGCGGCGAAAGGAAATCCAGGAAGCCCACGGTCATCCCAAAGGGCCGGGGCCGATTGAAAAGAAATAATGCCGACTGTCCAGGACATCGAAATCAAAGATTCCGCCGCGCGCAATGCGCAGGCGGCGGAAGCATTTCAGGATGAACGGATGGTCCTGAACATGGGCCCGTCGCACCCGGCCACCCATGGCGTCTTGCGGATTGTGTTGGAACTGGACGGCGAAATCATCACCAAAGCCGACCCGGACGTGGGTTATCTCCATCGCGGCGACGAAAAGATCGCCGAGAACATGACCTACACGCAGTTCATTCCCTATACCGACCGCCTGGATTACCTGGCGCCGCTGGCCAACAATGTGGCCTACGCGCTGGCCGTCGAGAAGCTGCTGGGCATCCATGACCAGTTGCCTCCGCGCTGCCAATACATCCGCGTCATGTGCGCCGAACTGGCCCGTATTTCCGCGCATTTGCTCGGCCTGGGCGCCTTCGCCATGGACATGGGCGCCGTCACCGTCTTCCTCCTCAGTTTCACCGAACGCGAAAAAATCTATAACCTCGCCGAAGCCATTTCCGGGGCCCGTTTGACCACCAGTTACACGCGCATCGGCGGCGTCATGCGCGATATGCCGCCCTCCTGGTTGGGCCAGTGCCAGAAATTCTGCGACGAATTCATCCCCGCCCTCGATGACCTCGAAACCTTGCTCACACGCAATCGCATCTGGGTTGACCGCGTCCGCAATCTCGCGGTCATCACGAAACAAGACGCGATTGATTATGGTTTGAGCGGCCCAAACCTTCGAGGCAGCGGCGTCGAATGGGATTTGCGCAAAAATCAACCGTATCTTTGTTACCAGGACCTCGACTTTGACATCCCCGTTGGCTCAGTCGGCGATTGTTACGACCGTTACCTCGTGCGCATGGAAGAGATGCGCCAGAGCGCCCGTATTTTGAAGCAGTGCATTAAAAAAATCCCCGGCGGCGCCGAAAATAAAACCAAGGAACCGGTCAATGTGGATAATGGAAAAATTATTCTGCCGCCGAAAGTACAGGTGATGACCAAAATGGAAGAGCTGATCCATCAATTCATGCTCGTCACCGAAGGGATGAACTGCCCGCCCGGCGAAATCTATTTCGGCCATGAAAATCCCAAGGGCGAACTGGGCTTTTACATCAACAGCAAGGGCGGCGGCGTCCCTTATCGCCTGAAAATCCGCGCCCCCAGTTTCGTAAACCTGAGCATTATTCCGAAAATTTTCCCCGGCTGCATGGTCAGCGACACTGTGGCAATCCTTGGATCGCTCGATTTCGTGATGGGAGAGTGCGACCGATAATCCGATGAACGTCCCGCACATCGAACCCATTCCCAATCCGCTGCAACATCAACGTGATTTTGCGCCGTCCGCCGCCCTCGACGCCGAAGTCAACGAATTGCTCACCCATTATCCCGAAAAGCGCGCGGCTTCATTGATGGTGCTGCACGCCATCCAGGACCAGTTTGGCTGGATTTCACAGGAGGCGGTCGAATGGACGGCGAAAAAACTGGAGCTGGAGCCTATTAACGTTTACGAGTTGGTGACGTTTTATCCCATGCTGCGGCAGCAGCCGATGGGCAAATACCAGATCAAAGTCTGCCGCACCTTGAGCTGCGCCCTCGGCGGCGCCTATGCGTTGCGTGAACATTTTTGCAATAAATTGGGTCTGGACGCCCACGCGCACGGCCCGCAGACGACGAAGGATGGAAAATTCACGGTCGAATTCGTCGAGTGCCTGGCGAGTTGCGGCACCCCGCCGGTGATGATGTGCAATGACGATTTTTACGAAAACGTTTCGCACAAGAAAGCGGATGAAATCATTGGAGGGTGCCGATAAACAGGCGCATGACCAAAGGACGCAAACATGAAAACAAGCCTCAAAGACTGGCCAAAGGTGTATCAAAAAATAAGGCGCGGGCGCGGCACCGTAAAAGAAAAAGTGTTGCTCGCGCAAGGACTGGCGGCGACACCCGAGGAGCGGATGCAAATGCACGACAACCATCTCCGCTCGCTCGGCTTATACAGTCATTGGGACAGGAAAAAATACGGTTTCAAATCGCAGGAATGACCGCAGCCGTTTACCAAGGCGTTATGCTGAACACTCTGGATACAGATATTTGGGTGGATTTGCCGACAAGGCAGTATATCCGCCTTTGGAAGATCATCCGCTCACAGGGTGGCACCGCGCTGTCGCAAACGCTTTATGTGTTGGCCGACGGCAAACTCGTGAATTTTCTTTTTGCCGTCACGGGTTTGAGAAGTTTTGCGGCGGAATACCGCGATGCGCTGATGGTCAAGTTGGAAGGAATGCCGGTAAAGGTTCTTCCGCTGCCGCGCATTTTGAAAAGCAAAAAAACAGTTTTGCGCGACAAAGACATTGCTCATATTCCGCACATTGAGAAAGTATTGAAGGCTCAAAAGAAACTGGAGGTGGAAAAATGAAATGGCTGCCCGACATGGATTTGAACCATGACAAACAGATCCAGAGTCTGCTGTGCTACCGTTACACCATCGGGCAAAGCCGGACACTTAAACTAAACGGTTTGAGATGTGAGTCAAGAATCGTTGAAGAGTTGAAGCGTTCAAGCGTTCAAGCGGATTTGCTCGCGCGCCAATCGTCTCCCGCTTCAACCCTTCAACCCTTCAACGCATCTCGCAATTAAAAATGGCCCAGGAACACAAATTGATTTTGAAATTCGCCGATGAACCCGGTTACTCACGGGACATCGAATGCTATTTGCGTCATGGCGGCTACCAGGCGCTTAAAAAAGCCCTGGCGATTCGGCCAAAGGATTTGCCGGATGGCAAACAATTGTCGCCTCAGGAGCAAATCCGGGAGGACGTCAAGATCTCCGGCCTGCGCGGCCGGGGCGGCGCCGGATTTTCCTGCGGCCTCAAATGGAGTTTCGTGGACCGCAAAAGCGGGAAGCCGGTTTACCTGATTTGCAACGCCGACGAATCGGAACCGGGCACGTTCAAGGACCGCCAGATCATGTATAAAGACCCGCACCAGTTGATCGAAGGCATGGTCATCTCGTGCTTCGCCAACGACGTGCACCTGGCCTACATCTACATCCGCGGCGAAATGGTGGACGGCGCGAAAATTTTAATCGAGGCGTTGAAGGAAGCGCGCGCAAAGAATTTCCTTGGCAAAAATATCCTGGGCAGCGGATATGATCTTGAAATCCACGTTCACCGCGGCGCAGGCGCTTATATCTGCGGCGAGGAGACCGGCCT
>JASHVW010000314.1 GCA_030044395.1 Verrucomicrobiia bacterium | reverse complement strand
CACAATGCGACGCGACAAGATGGCGGACGGGCCAGAGAAGCTCCATGATCGAAGATTCAAGGACAGGGACCAGAAAGCGGAAGGTGGGGCCGGGATGATTTTGAACAGAAGGAAACGAAGGGATCGGTGGCCGGAAACAATTCTGCGCCGGCGCGGATGCGGTGCGGTTGGAGTGGGAAAAGCTGCAGAGGACTGCCGCGGTCCAAAACAGGGCTGTTGCCATTTCTTTGAATATTGCCTATTGGCTGGGCGTGGGGCGATGATAAATGCACCAACCGTAGCTGCCGAGGTGGAAGTTGGGTGGGACAACGTCAACCGGGGCGGGGTTGTCAGTGATATTTACCGGCTCAAAACCTGTCGTATCGGACAGCGTAAGCGACCCTGTGGCGGGGCAGCTTGACAGGTTGATCAAAACCAGAAACTCATCCCTGGCATCCTGCCGCAGCATGGTAACAACTTGTCCCGGGGCCGTGTTGTCCACCCAGACCACTTGTCCGTTGTAAAACGCGGGGTTTTGTCTGCGAAGTTTGATCAATTCCCGGTAAATGGCGCGCAGAGGCGGACGACCGCCGGACTGCCAAAACACCGGCATTTTTTCGAACAAGGCCGGGTCGGCGGACTCGGTGGCATCGCCCACTTCCATCCCGTTGTAAAAGAGGGGGACGCCGTCGAGAGTCAACATGAAGACTTGGGCCGCGAGGGCACCATTCATGCCATAACGCGCCACTGCCCGGATTTCCTCGTGATTGTCCGTGAAGCGGAGGTGCAATGCGCCCTGGGGAAACTGCTGATTCTCGTGGTCCCATTGGCCCTTCAAATAATAAGCAGGGATACCGCTGCACATGACCTTGTTCAGCATGCCGATCATGCCCCATGAGGAATCCACGTCGAAGGCTTTGGCCAAGAGTTCCGGATTGTTGCCGGCGTCGGCAAACATGATGAGCTGAGGATTGACTTGCTCAAGCTGGGCGCGGGCTGTTATCCAAAAATCGAGGGGCACATTCGGGGCCACGTTGCAACGGAAGCCATCCACGCCATAGTCAGTCATCCAGTATTTCATCATGTCAATCATATAACGGCGCACATCCGGATTGGCATAATTCAACCCGGCCACATCGGTCCAGCCCGGGTCGGGCGGGATGATGGCTCCATTGGTGTCGTGCAGATAAAAGGCGGGATGCGCCATAAGCACGCTATCCCACGAGGTTTGACCCGCCACGATGTCCATAACGACTTTCATGCCGCGCTTGTGGGCTTCCGTGACGAGCCGCTTGAAGTCGTTGGTGGCGCCATAGTCCGGATTGATGGCGTAAAAGTCGCGCACGGAGAACGGGCTTCCCAGGGAGCCTTTCCTCATTTTTTCGCCGATGGGGTGAATTGGCATGAGCCAGAGAACGTTCACGCCGAGGTCCTGCAAATCATTCAAGCGGGCCGTGATGCCGTTGAGGTCCCCTTCCGGGGAGAAGTCTCGGGGAAAGATTTCATAGACGACCGCACTCCGGATCCAGTCGGGCGATTTGCGGGCGCTCAAGCTGGCCGGGTCTGCTGAAACGACGGTCGAATTCATTGCCATCCAACCGATGAGAGCGATTGCGAACGGGCATCGCAGTTTTTGCTGAATGATGTTCATGGCGTTTGAGAGGTTAAGTTGATTGAGATCTCGTGTACGGCTCATGTTCATGACGGCGTGGGTTGTTTTTTGTGATTTTCCGCCTGCTCGAAAGATTTGCAAGCCATTTCGGGGCAGCCTTTCGGGGCGAGCCGACCAGCCACGAAGAGGCGCAGAACGCACAAAAATGGAACGATTCAACTCAATCCCACGCAAAGCTCGCAAGGGGCGCAAAGGGCAGACTTGAGAAGCAAATGAAAGGAAAGGGAGAGTCTCAATTTTGGGACTGAGACTGATTCGTCTGGCTTGAACCTGAATTGCCGGCGGGCGTGGGCCCCGACTCAAGAAGTTTTGTTCCCATAGCCGCGGCAAAAGCCAGAACAACGAAGAGCGCATAAAACCCTGAAAAGGCCAAGACCCACTTCTTGCGAAGCCCTTCGATATTGTGGAGCAAAATGCGCGCGCCACATACAATGATCGTGAGCATGCCGATAAAAAGCGGAAGTCTTTCCATCGTTTGGTGGGTCTCCGAATCCATCCAGCCCGCCCAATGCGCCGCGTAAATTAACAAGTGGTTGTTTGGATCTTGCGACGCATTATAAATGTCCGCCCCGGTTTTTGCATGAGCCGCCAAATATACAAAATTATAACCGTATGCGGGGTTCAACCCATATTCGATTATAAAAGTAATGGCACTGATGAGGCCGAATCCGATTAACAATGCCCGCCACGGACCCGCAAAGCAGGCATACGAAATAACCAGAAAGGGGATGAACCAATAAAAATATTGGCCGCCAAAACCCGGGCCCAGGACGGGAATGGCCATTAATATCAATGCGATATAAAGAATCGTTTCGCGATTGCCGAAGGAATGCTTTTCCCACAAATGACGCCACGTCAGCGCCATGGTTCCGATTCCCAGCATGTAAAAGGCCGTGCATACAAAGGCAACAGAATTTTCAGCTCCCAGGCAATGCAGGAGGCCAGGGAAGCCAAAGTAAAAATTTTCCGCCCGATATCCCAGCACATTGCGCAAAACATCCGCGGGAGCCAAAACAAAGATGATGCTGATGCCAAGAGCTGTCGGCCCCAGGACCAATGCCGCGCCCAAAAGCCTTCCCGCCGTTGTCGCTTTCTGAAAACCGCCCGCAAGTAATGGAATAAGAATCAGCGGCACGGTTTTCGTAAGAATACCGAGCCCGAGGAATAAACAGGCGCACAGCCAATCCACCTGATCATTTGACAGGTTGTATCGCAACAGGCTTGTTGCAGCCAACAACAGCCATAATGCCATGATGATGTCAAAGTTGCAGTGCTGGCAAATCAGAAGAATGGCTATCGGGTTAAGCGCAATGCCCATGATTACGATCCAGCGGACATTTGCCGCAGGCGCCATCATCTGTATCAACCGCACGACTTGCACAATCACCGCCGACTCAAAAAGGACGAGACAAACCTGGAGGACGCGAAAAAAAGGGACGTTCAAAAAGCCGGCGACTTTGGAAATGACAAACACCGACTGCATCCAAAATGGAGGCCAATTGAATAGAGTGTTGGCATGATAAGGGTTCACCCCCTCTTTTAACAGCTCCGCCTGTGTCTCCCATGAAAAAGCGTCAATCGAACGCGCTCCGGGAGGAACCAGGCACATAAAAGCCAGTCGGGCAGCCCAGGCAACAATCAAGATAATGAGTATGTCCGACCACTTGACGCAGTACGCCCAAAGCTCTTTGATGAGCCGGTAATCCGGTTCCTTGTTCCACTTACGCGTTAAAAACTGCACAATCGTCTTGCGCCCGGAAAAAAATTCCGAACGATTACGCCACACGCTATAGTTTGTCCAGGCCAACGCTGCCCGCTGCGGGTCCCGGGTGTTCCAAGCATTTTCCGGCCCACGACCGGCGTGGGCCTTTTGTGATTTTCTTCCTTCTCGACAGATTTGCAAGGACTTCTTTCCATGACCGGCGAACTGGCGGCTGCCTTCAAAAGTGGTGCGCAGCGCGCGGGCAAGGTTACGGAAGCTTGGGGCGCAGACAATTTTTATTGTCCGAATTGTTCCTCACCAAAACTGGATTGGCTGAAACCCAGCACCAAGGC
>JASHVW010000313.1 GCA_030044395.1 Verrucomicrobiia bacterium | reverse complement strand
TTTAGAGCAGCAAGATTTCCGATTGGGAAGTTTTCAAAACCGCCTGCGTAATTGAGGTCGAAGTCAAGGCCAGGCCGATTTGTGATTTGTTGGATCATATTCAGGGCAACATTTTCTTTTGCCAGCGCCATTCGGACATCGTTCCAGGAATGTGTCCCTTGCCCGCTGCGTATGTTGGCTGTTCCCAACCGATCATTGCTTTTCCCGGCGCCACCATGCGCATCGCCGGCGGCGGGTTCTGCTGTAAAATGCGCCAGTCTCGACTATACAGATTCAAATTTGTTTCGAGTCTTAAAGCAGCTTTCAAAAGTGAAGAAACGTCATTCTGTTCCGGCGGCACGGGCGGGGGCAGCACTTGCGGCAAATCCAGCAATTCGCCCTTGGCCTTCAGTTCGGCAATATAAGCATTCACCCCGGCGCGTAGCTGATAATGATGAATGATGGAAATCAGGATCGCCGCTAAAATCACGGTTCCAACGATGATTGCGATCTTAACGCAACGGCTCATATGTGAATCACCACGAGCTTATCACCGATTCATCCTTTTCCGAATTATAAAATCGCAGCCGATTTATAATTATGGCTGCTTTCGGTGGACAGCCGTTGGTCAAAGTCATCTCACGAAAACCATTCAATCATTGCGATGACGATTGGCAAAAACAACAAAATCCATCCTGCGATGCAAACAAAGATGCCGGGCGACGGAGCGGTTATCCCTATATCACCAGCAATGCCGGTATAACCACCCATCGCCTCACTAAACCAAATGCAAACGAGCGGAAAAATGACAAAGCCGACGGCTATAAAAGCGCCTTCTGCACCACCAGCCACAGAACCAAAGACTATATAACCCAGGGCAAGCACGCCAGAAAGAATTCTGTTCCAACCCATTGTCATATTCGAAAGCTACGTGCTCCGATGTGGCTCTGCAAGAGCCAAGACGGGAGCCACGCCAACCCGCCAACCGGCGCTCGCTCAAATGCCCAAGGCGCCAGATCATCATGACGATCAGCGCATCCCCGGTGTCACCGTGACCGCGACCAGTATTCCCTCGGGACTGAGCAGACGGGTCACAATCTGTCCCCACGGCTCTTTTTGTGCTTCCGTAAGCAACGTATATCCTCTCTTTTTTAGCTCCGCGCCGGCTTCCTCAATGTTATCAACGTCAAACTCCAGCCATGCTTGAGGGACAGGAAGGTCGGACGGCCAGTTCACCTTCCCAAAACAGGACTGTGCAGCCTGCGAAAGCGGCCACAGCGCCAGATGCTTCACTCCCTCCAACTTGCCTGTGTGCAGATAGTCTCCCTCCTTCTGAAAGGATAAACCCAGGGCGTCCACATAGAATTTGTGAGATTTGGTGATGTCCCGGACAATGGGGCCGAATCCGGCAACAAATAGGATCTTAAACGCTCCTTGCTTTTTCCTGCTCATATTCTTCATTTCTTCGCATTCAATGAAAATAGATTCCACCGACTTTGCTGTCCTTCAAACTCATCGTGGCCAGCAAATCGTCGCCGCCATCGTTGGGGCGCAGGCGATACAGAAAGACCTCGTAACCGCGCTGATTCAACTCGCCCAAATAGGCCTCGCGGTAGCCGCCCTTTAACCGGCTCTTGATTATTTTTGATGCCGCATCGAATTGTGTCCTTGTCAGAGCCGCCTTTAATTGGTCATTGGCGTCGGCAACAAAAACATCGTAGTCTCCAGCAAGTTGCGCCCCCAGAAGAGTGTCAAAAATTTTCTGCGCCTGCTGATCGTCCGTGGCGCGAACCGAAAGCACACTGGTTGAGAAAATGGCGGCAAGCGCAATCCATACGTACAACTTTTTCATATCGTTGTTTCAATATAGCTTAAACCATCCAAATTCCAGCGCGGTCCTTGCCGTCATTGCCTGGCCGCCTCCATCAACCTCCCAACGGTCACCGTGTCGCCCTCATACGCCGTAAATACATGCTCCTGCCCGTGGACATCGTAAACAATCACCAGCACCTTGTTGTAGCCGACGAATGGATCAGCCTTCAAAAAGTTGGGATGCACGTCGAACTCGGTGTCCGAGCGAACCATATCCCTGACCCGATAAGTAACGTCGGCGAAATTCGTGTATTCTCCATAGACCGCCGAAACAACCCGCACGTCGCTACCGTTCTGCGAGCAACCGGCACACAGCGAAATGACTGACGCCACGAGGACTGGCACTGCGTGATGTTTCATAAGAGCGCGCATGACGCCTGACGATCGAAATATTGATCCAAGGTGCCCGGGAAAATCAAGCTCCGAAAGCCAGAAACTCACTTCCCAGCCATCCTATTCCTCATTAGTCATTCCCATCCGGCCCTCAAATTCCACCGATTCAACAAGCCCGACGGTATCTCGCCCAGAAAACGCGACGGTCGCTGCATGGCCTCGGCCGCGGATTGACCGTAACCGGCGCGGATGAGCGGATAACTCAAATACAACTCATTCTTCGCGCGCGTAATCGCCACGTAAAATAACCGCCGCTCTTCCTCCACACGATCGTTGTCCCCATCGTCGTCGCCTATCGACCGCGACGATGGAAACATTCCCTCGCAAAGCATGATCACAAACACCACTTCGAATTCCAGTCCCTTGGCCTGATGGATGGTCGAGAGACGAATCCGTTCGTCATTGTTTCCGGGGTTGTCGCCTTCCGCCTCCACATTGGTCAGCAGGGCCAGTTGCGTCAGAAATTCCTCCGTGCTTCTGAATTGAAACGCGAAGACTGCCAGTTGCTCCAAATCGTCCAGACGCGACCGGTAATTCGCAAAAGTTTCCTTCAAATAATCGTCGTAGCCAGCGTCAATGACGATGCG
>JASHVW010000312.1 GCA_030044395.1 Verrucomicrobiia bacterium | reverse complement strand
ACGATTTTACGCGCTGATGGCCGCATCCCCCGTTTCTTTGGTGCGGATGCGCACGGCCTGTTCCAGGCCGACCACAAAGATTTTGCCATCGCCGATTTTCCCCGTTTGGGCGGCTTTGATGATTGCCTCCATCACGGCGTTGGCCTGGTTGTCCAGCACCGCCACTTCGACTTTGATTTTCGGCAGAAAATCCACCGTGTATTCGCTGCCGCGATAGATTTCGGTATGGCCTTTCTGCCGGCCGTAGCCCTTTACCTCGGTGACGGTCATTCCTTCGATCCCAATCTCGTCGAGGGCGTCTTTGACCTGTTCCAATTTGAACGGCTTGATAATAGCTTCGATTTTTTTCATAAATTTCAACCCTTCAAAAGATGAATCAAAGCTTTTCGCAGCCCACGACATAAAGCGCGAGGCTGATAAACGATCCGAGCATCAGACCGACATAGATTGCGTCCAACATAACATTATCCTCCGCGGCGGAGTGAATTAGAGCATTTTAGAAAACCCGCAACCGAACGGCTACGGTTTTTCTTCCAGCGCTCCAAGCATAACGCGCCGCAAATAATTTTAATATTGGGTGAACTTGATGGCCGCGGACTTCGCGGTTCAGAGGCTCGCCCTTCCAAACGCCTGCGAGATTAGCTGTCGGGCTTGGCCTTGAAAGTGGCCTTGAAACCGGTTGCCCGGCTTCGTTCGCCCCGTCCTCAAATTACTTCGAGGAGTTTGGGTCTCCCGCGTCCGTCTCAAGGAAGTGAGCCGGACTTCGGCTGCAACGGGAGAATTAAATCACATTCGCCAAAGATTGTCAAGGGTAGTCAAATCCTTGATTTTATCGTTCAAGTTAAATTCTTTTTCCATTCATCCGTGAATTGTGTGTAGATTGCTCACCTTAATGAAAACGCACGGCGTCGCGATCGCATTTATTTTTTTGTTTGCCGCAAACGTCTTTGCCGCAAAGGATGTTTATCGGGCGGCAGGCATCGAGCCGCCGGACGTGCCGCGCGAGTTTAGAGGCGCCTGGATAACCGAGGTTGCTTCCAATGCCGATTGGCCGTCCAAACCGGGATTAAGCGCGGCGGAACAAAAGGCGGAATTGATTGCCCTGCTCGATCAGGCGGTTCAGTTGCATCTGAATGCCATCATTTTCCAAGTGCGGCCCTCGGCCGACGCCGTCTATGCCTCGCCGTATGAACCCTGGTCGGAGTATCTCACAGGAGTGCAAGGCCGGCCGCCGGAGCCATATTATGATCCGCTGGCGTTTGCGATTCAGGAAGCGCACAAACGCGGGCTGGAATTACACGCCTGGTTTAATCCATTTCGGGTGCGACTGGCCAGCGCCAAATCGCCGCCGGCCTGGAACGACGTCATGCGCACCCATCCGGAATTCATCCGCCAATACGGAGATTTGACCTGGGTGGACCCTGGAGAACCGGCGGTGCGCGCTTATGTATTGGGCATCGTCATGGATGTCGTCAAGCGTTACGACGTGGATGGCGTGCAATTCGATGACTACTTCTATCCATATCCGCAAACAGACGCCGAGGGGCGCCCGTTGGATTTTCCCGATTATGCAACGTGGAAAAAATATGGTGAGCCGATGCATTTGGACCGCGCCGATTGGCGCCGGGCAAACATCAACCGGTTCATCTACGCCGCCTATCTTGGCATCAAAAGAGAGAAACCGTGGGTTAAATTTGGCGTCAGCCCCTTTGGCATCTGGCGTCCGGGATATCCGCCGCAAATTCGCGGCCTGGATGCCTACGCGGTTCTTTCGGCCGATTCGCGACTGTGGCTGGCCAATGGGTGGGTGGATTATCTTTCGCCGCAACTCAGTTGGTCCATTGCGTCACCGGAGCAGAGCTTTCCGGTTTTGCTGGACTGGTGGGAGGAACAAAACGTCAAAGGCCGGGCACTGTGGCCTGGCTTGAGCGCGGCGTACGTGGGCAGGGAATTTTCCGCGGATGAAATCGCCCGGCAGGTACAGGTGGTCCGCGAAACACCCGGGGTGGACGGGGAAATTTATTTTCATTTGAGAAATCTCGTGGAGGACGTCGGGCTGAATAATTTGATTCGTGGCGAAAACAAGACCGCAGCGCTGGTGCCCCCCATGCCGTGGCTTTCGTCTTCCGTCCCTGGCCGGCCAGTTCTATCTGTCACGGAAGATACGCCGACCAATCTGACATTCCAGTGGCAGCCGGCGGCGGGGGAATCTCCCAAGCTATGGGTATTGCAGTATCTCGGAACCAATGAGGTCTGGACGTCGGAGATTTGTCCCAGCACGCAGGGCGGCTGCACGTTTTCGACATTCCGCCCGGACGCCGTCGCCATCCGGGATTTGGATCAATACGGAAATCTTAGCGCGGCGGCCTCGCTGCGGAAAGTCGTGATTCCGACTCCGATCCATCGCATCGGCAAGGGGATGTTAATTATTCAATAAAAGAAATTGGTTTTGAAAGGGCTGTAAGCCGGATTCTGTCTTCGCCTTGCGACGGAGAGAATCATTTGTCTGCGCAGCCGATACCCGGAATCCGTCCGCTTTCGCGGACAGGAGCGGGCCGCTCCGGGATTCCCTATTTGGCTTTGCACCCGATGGGGTTTTCCGTGCCGCGTTGCTTACGCTTCGCGCGGTGCGCTCTTACCGCACCTTTTCACCATGACCGCCGGTTCGCGCCGACGGCTGTCTATTTTCTGTGGCACTGTCCGTCGGAACTTTCATTCCGCCCGCGTGTATCTCAAACCTAACGATTGAGTTACGCGGCATCGCGCCCTTTGGTGTCCGGACTTTCCTCTTCCGGCTTGCGCCAGAAGCGATTCTCCGCCCTTCCAAAACCAATTCCAAGTTAACGGGGAATTGAGAGATTTTCAAGTTGCGAATTAAGGGCGTGAGATTTTTAACAGCGACATACGCGAAGGAAAAATATCCGCATTGCGGACGATCTACGTCATACGAGGCGACGGGATTTTGCGGCGATGCTCATTCCTTATTCCGCCGCCGCCAGCTCCATTTCACGCGTGTAATATAAAATTCGGCCGCAATTGATACAGCCGACAATTTCCTTCTGCGATTTGCAGGTGACGAGAATCTGCGCGGGGAGCGTCATGTGGCACCCGCCGCAAACGCCGTGATGGATGCCGACGACGACGTTGTCACCCTTGCTTTTCAAGAGCCGTTCGTAGCGATTGCGCGCGGCAACCTCGACTGCCGCCGCCAATTCGGCGCGGCCACGCTGCAATTCCGCCAGTTCTTTCTTCAAATTTTCCTCGCGCTGGTCCAATATCCCGACTTGCCCGTCAACCAACTGTTTCGCTTCGTTCGCGTCCATCGTAGCGCGGATGACCTCCTTTTGTGCGGCCTCTGCCTGCTCCATCCATTCGATTTCGCGGTCTTCGATTCTCATGATCTCCGCCTTGCAATGCTCGATCTCGGTGGCGAGGGCGCGATATTCGTCGTTTTTGCGCGTCAGCAACTGCTGGTTGGCGTATTTCTCGATTTGGGACTTTTTGGCTTCGACGTCCAATTCGAGCCGTTTGCGCTCGGATTCAGTTTGTTTGACGCGGTTTTTTGCCGCTTCGAGGTGGAACTGAGTGGTTGCCGCCTTGGCCCGGAGGGCTTCGCGTTCGGGCGAAATATGGGATAGCTCTTGTTGAACGCGATGGATTTTGCGGTCGCGGTCCTGCAAGACTAAAAGTTTCTCGATCGTCTCCAACATTGAAATGAACAGGCTAGCCGCATGTTAAATGCAAGTCAATGCGCGGAAACAGAAAAAGACGGTCGAAACAAAACTTGAAAGTTGCCGCCTGAAACTTGAAACTCCCGCCCATGCGTTTCATCGGCCAGGTCATCGAAAAATTGCAGAGGCATCCCAAGCGCGTGGTTTTCCCAGAAGGGGAGGAGCCGCGCATCTTGCAGGCAGCGCGGCAGTTTTTTGCGCTGCGCCTTGGCGTCCCGATACTGCTCGGCGACCCCGCCAAAGTGAAGGAAGCGGCCGGCAAATTTAACGTTTCACTGGAAGGCATCCGGGTGATTAATCCGGCAACGAGTGAAGACCTTGATAATTTTGGAATGCGTTTTTACCGGCTGCGCCGCGAAAGAGGCGTGAAGGCACCGGAAGCGCGCGAAGCGATGCTCCAACCGAATTATTACGGGGCGATGATGCTGGCGATGCACCAGGCGGACGGCTTGATATCCGGCGCCTCGCACATCACTGGAGGGGTGCTGCGTCCGCTTTTTCAAATCATCAAACCCGCGCCGGAAATTCGCGCAGTTTCGAGTTGCATGGTCATGGAAGTGGAAGACACGCGCATCGGTGAGCAGGGGGTATTGTTCATGGCCGATTGCGGGGTCATCCCCGACCCATCGGTGGACCAACTTGCCGATATCGCCATTTCGACGGCGCGGCTTGCCCGGCACATGCTTGGCGTCAAGCCGCGGGTGGCGATGTTGTCGTTTTCCACCAAAGGCAGCGCGTCGCATGCGAGCGTTGGCAAGGTGCAGGCCGCGACGGCCCAGGCCAAGCACAAAGGCGAACAATTGTCGCTGGAAGCGGACTTCGACGGCGAACTGCAGGTGGATGCGGCGCTCATCCCGGAAATTGCCGCGCGCAAGTTGCATGACAGCCCGGTGGCCGGGCGCGCGAACGTCCTCATTTTCCCGGACCTCAATTCCGGCAATATCGCGAGCAAACTCGTGCAGTTGGCCTGCCGCGCCAACGCGTACGGACAAATTTTGCTTGGGCTGAACCGTCCCGCCGCCGACGTTTCCCGCGGTTCGGGCGCCCATGACATCCTCGGTGTCGCCGCGATTGTGGGCGTGCAATCCACGGATTACCAAAAACTCTATCCGGGCGCCGACGCACATCTGCCGGGAGAATGAAAAGAGAAAAGGAGTGCGGAAGTGAAAAAAATCATTCGTCTCGAGCAATGATCGCTTCATTCTTCGTTCTTTACACTTAATCCTGAAATGGATGAACGCATCCACGCCAAGAATCTTCATCGCCGCCACGCGCCAGAACGATGGCAAAACCACCGTCTCACTCGGGCTGATCGCCGCGCTGCAGCGCTTTTTCCCGCGCGTGGGCTACATCAAGCCCGTCGGCCAGCGCTTTGTTGAAATCGAGGAGCAAAAAATTGACGAGGACACGGTGTTGATGGACGCGGTGTATCGGATGAATTGTCCCCTGGTGGACATGAGCCCGATAGCGGTGGAGCCGGATTTCACGCGCAAATATCTTCAGACGGCCAATAACGACGCGCTGGTAAAGAAGATCCAGGTGGCATTTGACCGGGTGGCCTGGGAGAAGGATTTTGTGTTGTGCGAGGGCAGCGGCCATGCGGGCGTGGGATCGGTTTTTGACTTGTCGAACGCGCGGGTGGCCAAACTGCTCGGCGCCAAAGTCATCATCGTTTCCCAGGGTGGCATCGGCAAACCGATTGACGAGATTTCATTAAACCAGGCGTTGTTTGAAAAGGAGGAGGTCGAAATCATCGGCGTGATATTGAACAAGGTGCTGGGGGAAAAGGTGGATTACGTCTCGGATTTTGCCCGCCGGGGCCTCAAGCGGAAGGGATTGGATTTGCTTGGGGTTTTGCCTTACGAGCAGATGTTATGCAATCCTTCCGTCGAATTGATTCAGGAGGAACTTCGCGCCGAATTGCTGAATCCCGCGTCGCACTTGAATTCGCTTGTTGACGACGTGGTTGTTGGGGCGATGAGCGCGCAAAATGCGATTCAATTTTTCAAGCGCGGGGTTCTTCTTATCACGCCGGGCGACCGGGAGGACCTGGTGCTGGCGGCGGGGGCGACGACGAAT
>JASHVW010000311.1 GCA_030044395.1 Verrucomicrobiia bacterium | reverse complement strand
CGCAGTTCGGACAAGGCCCAAAGCGCCAGCAACCCACTGAGAGTCAGCATCACATAAATCGCAATAAGCGATGGAGTGTTCACAGGGAAGCAGGCGCCGAATTCGTGGACGGCATGGGAACGGTCCGCCAGTTGAAAATCAGTTCACCCAGGGTGGAATGCGGGGCGGGCGCGAAATGCAACCCGCGGGCGATATCGAGCGCACGTTGGTCGGCGGCATCCAGCCCGCTGGGCCGCACCAGCACGCCGGAGACAACATCGCCGTCCGGGGCCACGAGCGCCTGCACAATAGTGGCTTGAAGCACATCATCATCCGGCCAGGACGGCAATTCCGGCGGCGTCAGCCAGCCTCTTGCCGCCAGCCCCCTGCCGGGACGCAAGGTGGAAATGCTCGCAAATACGGGTTGAAACGACAAGGTCGGCGCGTTGAATTTTGCGGGCGGTTTGAAAAAATCACGGGGAAGCGCGGCCCCGGGATTGGCGGGCGCATTGCCAGGAAGCCAGGCGCTCCAGCCTCCAACCAACCTGGCAGCCATTTCCCCGACCGGAAGCGGCAACCAGGACGGCGACGAATTCGTAATCCGCAGCGGTGGCGATTCAGCGTCCGCATGAGGCAGGGCAAAAAGCGTCGGGTCGGCCATGGCGAAAAAATCATTGGTTTCCCCTCCGATTTCGTTCATTCCACCGGCAAGCTGGAGTTGCGGAACATTCTTGATGGCACGCGGAACGATTGGCTGGCGGTCGCCGAAAATAAAAATCAAGGCGACATGGGCGACAAAAACGAGGAAGATCAACCGGACCAAACGCGGGCGCGACCAGCCTTTGCCCGGCGGCGGAAGGGGTGTGTCGGACCGCGCAGTTGCTCCGTTCATGGCTGGCTGGATGTTTCGGGCCTCGGCATGGTTGCCAGGAGCGCGTGTTGAATTCCCGCGCGGCTCGCCAACAGGGTCAGATGCGCCAACTGCTCGTAAGTCACCGATTTGTCAGCCTCAATGACCAGCGTGAGCGAGGGTCCGGCGCGTTTGGCGGCGGTGGCCAGGCCGGACTTCAACTGCCGCTCGGCGACCAGTTGGTTGGCAAGAAAATATCTCCCGGCGGAATCAATCGCCACGGCCACGGTTGGTTTGTCAACTGACGGCAAATCGCCGCCGGCGGGCAGTTGCAGGGGAATTCCCGGCGGGGGCATCAGGGCGGCGAGCATCAGGAACATGGCGAACAGGAAAAAGACCGCGGCAAACGGCGCCACCTCGAACGGGCTGCGGAGCAGGCGCGTGTTGCGCGGAAATTTCATGGCTTATCTTTCTCGGTGACAATGTTGACGATTTCCGCCGCCGCGCGTTCCATGTCCAGGACGATTTTATTGACGCGGCTGATTAGAAAGTTGTAGCCGGCGTGCGCCGGGATGGCGACGGCGATGCCCGCCGCCGCGCAGACGAGCGCCCCGCCCAGGCCCGCGGTGAAATCGTTGAAATTGGCATAGCCCTCCGACTTCCAGGCGAGGTAGATATTGATAAATCCGATGACGGTTCCCAGCAATCCCAACAGCGGCGCGATTTGCGCAATGGTGGCCAGGAGGTTCAGGCGCTCTTCGAGCAGAGGCACTTCGGTGAGGCCGGCTTCCTCGACGGCCTCGCGGACGCGTTCGCGGCCCTTGTCGCGGTTAAGGATGGCTGCTTTAACCAGGCGCGCCACCGGCCCCGGCGTCGCATCACATATCGAAATTGCTTCGACCACGTTATCGCGTTTGAGCACATTGCGCACGCCATTGAGAAACTCAATGGAATTGATTTGCGAGCGGTGGCAATGCAGCGCGCGCTCGACGAATACGACGGTGGCAATGGCAGCGGCGATCAAGATCAACCAAATCACCGGCCCGCCAGTGGCAAGAAGCGTTGGCATGGGATTTGTATAGGCTTTCGCGCGTCTGGTGTAAAGTTAGGAGCTTAAAAAATATGCGTGCTCGCTTCCGTTTTCCATCTCTTGTATTTTCGCTGCATGGAAAATTTTGACGATCTTGAAATCGTTCATCAGGCCCATGAGCGGGCAGGCGCCACTGGAGCGCCGCACCATGAGCCGCAGCAATTTCCTCAAGCGGAAAACGTCAAAATAGCCTGTGGTACCCGTAAGATCTGGATATTGCTGCGGCTCATAGAGCCGCGCTCCGGAGGCAGGCACACGGAGAGAAGAGATGGCGATGAGCTGGTTCAAAACCACCGATAACCAAACTTCCGCAGACCCGAAATCGGCGCGGAGAAAAGCCGCCTTGATGTCGCTGCCGTTTGCCGCGATGGGCTTGATAGCGTTTATCATGCTGTTGCATGATGGAGTGCTGGGAGGATTGACCCGGGATGCGGCCATCAAGCTGGCGAGCGTCATCATCGTCGCCGCGGGATTTGTCGCGCTCATTTTTGGCGTCGCCGCCAAAAAAACGTCGTTGGCCGAGCAGCTCAAGGCCTCGCTCGCCGAAGACCCGGAAAAGCCCTGGCTCAGGCGCGCCGATTGGGCGTCAGGACGCATTAAATCCGCGGGAATCCCGGATGCAAAATCGTATTTGATCATGGGAATTGTCCTTTGCGTCCTGGGCGGGCTGATTGCGATTCTCGTTGTTCCGATTGCCTTGCGCACCAGGAATTACAGCGACCTGGTGGCCCTGTTGTTTCCTGGGGTCGGAATCGCTTTTTTGACCTCTGTGCTCCGAAAAATTCAAGCTCACCGGCGCTTCGGCGATTGTTTTTTTGAAATGGCGCAGGTTCCCGCGTCACCCGGCGGGACGCTCCAGGGCGCGATTCGCACGACGTTGCCGCTGCCGCCGGGGCAGAAAATACGGGTCCAACTTTTTTGCGTCCGCCGGACCGCGACCGGGTCCGCCCAGCACCGCCGCGCCGACGAGAAAATCCTGTGGGAAGACGGACAAACAGCCCAACCGCCGACGGAATCCACTTCCCCCGGCGGATATGTTCCGGTACTTTTCGACCTGCCGCCGGATAAACCGCAGTGTTCTCAACGCGGAAACGAAACGGTTTACTGGCGGCTGGAGGCGAAGATCCCGGAGATGAATTTTCATGCGACGTTTGAGGTGCCGGTATTCAAGATTGACAATCCCGTCCCGGAAAAACAGACGCTCTAAATTTGTGTCAAAACGCGAAACCCAAAATTCAAAACGCCGGGCTTTTTCGCGGCGCGCCGCCCGAAAGCGCGGCGGGGGTGAATGGCGGAAGGAAGTCGAGCGCGTACTCATTACGGAAGAGCAGATTTCGCGGCGAATAAGAATTCTGGCGCGCGAAATTGAGCGCGACTTCCGCGGGCGCGAGCTGGTGGTGGTCTCACTGCTCAACGGGACGGTGATGTTTCTTGCCGATTTGATCCGCCATTTGAATCTTCCCTTGCGCCTTGATTTCATGGGCGTTTCCAGTTACGGCCTCGGGACCGAATCGGGCGATTTGGTCTTTACCAAGGAGCTCCGCCTGGATGTCCGCGGCCGTGATTTGTTGCTTGTTGATGACATCCTGGACACGGGAAAGACAATGAGCCGCGTGCTGCCGAAAATCCGCGCGCTCAAACCGCGGCGGATTAAAATCTGCGTTTTGCTCGACAAACCGTCGCGGCGCGTTGAAAAAATCCGCGCCGACTACGTTGGCTTCGAGATTCCCGATTACTTTGTGGTTGGTTACGGGCTTGATTTCGCGGAGCGTTATCGCAATCTGCCGTTCGTTGGCGTGCTGCATCCGCACATTTATAAACAGGCCTGCCAACAAATTTGCCCGAAATAATGGAACTAAAACTCATCAGCTTTCTCGGTTGGCTGACGATGATCGCCGCCGCCTGGGCTATTTCGTATAATCGAAAATTATTCCCCTGGCGCACGGTCGCGTGGGGGCTGGGTCTTCAATTCACTCTGGCGCTATTGATTTTGAAAACACCGTGGGGCGCCGACCTGTTCAGTTTCGCGGAAAAAGTTGTCGTAAAGCTTCTGGAATTCGCGAATGACGGCAGCAAATTCGTCTTCGGCCCGCTGGCCGATGAAGGTCTGCTCTCAAAAACTTTTGGCGCGGATAATGACGTGATCTTTGCCGTGC
>JASHVW010000310.1 GCA_030044395.1 Verrucomicrobiia bacterium | reverse complement strand
GATCAGGCCGTCGCGCAGCTCCGCAAGAAACTGGGCGATCAGGGCGGCGAACCGAAATTGCTGCTGACCGTTCACAGCGTGGGCTACAAACTTGCGGGTTAAGCGGATGGACAGAGGGGAAAAGCAGGAAGCAGAAAAGAGGAAAACGGTTTGACGCGAATTGGCACGAATTGAACACGAATTTTAACCGCAGCATTTTAACCGCGAAATACACTGAATACGCGAAATAGAAGAAAAGGCGGGGAGCAAGATGAATTTGAACAGGAGCATCCGACGCCGCTGGATTTGTATTTGGGGCAGGCCGGGAATTTCATCGGCCCTTCATGGCATCAAGCATGGCACAACCTGCCGGCTGTGGCGGCGGTAGATTTTGAAATCCCTGTCGGTGGTGACAATGACGGGATCGGGCAGCGTTTCGGTCATGCGCACCAGGCAGGCGTCGGCCAGGCTCATGGGCACATTGGCGTATTTGCCCATCAGGTCGAGAACCGGCGCAATTTCATCGCGCAAACCGTAGGCCACGCGCAGGCGTCCGTCACGCAACAAACGGCCCAACCGGGCGGCTTCCGTTCGCTCCAGCAGGAAAAGGGTTTCGATGACCGCCGCCTCGCAGGTCAGCCACGGCAACGACAGGTTCGCGACCGCCGCCCGCGCCCAGCCATGATGCTGATCGCGCGGGTCGAGCAGGGCGACGAGAACGCTACTGTCGGTAACGACGCTTTGCGGCACGGTAATGGGCGCGGATGATTCCAGGCAGCCGCTTTTTGTCGCGCGCGGCATTGCGCTTTGGGCCTGTGACCGGCGAGCTGTCAATCTCCGCGAGAATGTCGGCCAATGGATGGTCATGGCGGGCGGGCGGCATGGCGGCGAGCCGTTCGCGAACGATGTCGGATTTGGAGACGCTGCGGGCTTGCGACTCCAACTCGATTCGTTTCACCAGAACGTCAGGCAACCGGACGGTCAAACTTTTCATGCCACAGTTGTAAGACAATGGCGGCGGGCGCGCAAGACAATTGTTTTCATGCCGTGACGCCCTCGAGCAGGGATGGAATTTCGCCTTCCAGCATCTTGATAATCAATTCATGATTGACGGGCTGTTCACCGTTCACGGCCTCAATTTGACTCCCTGGCTTTAACCCACTCCTCACAATCGGCTTGCGACCCCTCTTTCGTGGCCGTTGTCCTATGAATGCCGATAATCCCTATTCGATGGCAACGCTCTTAACCGGCGAATAAGTAATTTGGACCGACGAATCGGAATATTCCGTAACAATGGCAAACCCATAGTTGAGGAGATATATTGATTCGCTCCTGGAAACCACGGTTCCCGAATCATTTAAATCCTCTTCCTCGCATGTCAATGCATCCCCTTGAAGTGCAGCATTGATTTGTGAGGCGGGAAACCGCTTGCCAAACGAGTATGTGTCGCTAAAGCGGTTCAAATTGATGAACTGCGTGCGCAGACCTGTTTTATATTTCACGGTAAAGCGAGAACCGGCGTCAAATACAACGGGCGAAGGATCGATGGAATCAATTCCTTTGACGATAAAATTGTCCTGCGTAGTTTGAAAACTTTTCTGATTCTGAAAGATATATTGCTCGTCCAAATTCAAGTCCAGAAGTTGAATGGAATCGTTGACCCGATAGGGAATGCCGTTGGCACTCCACTCGTCTTGAACCAGAGTCAACCCATGAGCTCTCCCGTAGATGGTTTTGGAGAGTGTGTGATGCGTCACAGTTCCATTAATATTTGTTTCTGTTTCATCAAACTCCATTACGATTTTGTTGAATTTACTTTCGTCAACAAAGGCGCGTTCGATCGGGTTGCGAACGTTGTGCGGAAGTTTGGAGATATCAAATTGTTCCAGCAAGTATTGCTCCCGGTTTGCGTTGAAGTCCTTGACACTGACGCATCCGTAAAGCAGAAACGAAAATATCACACACCCGATCAAAATAAAGGGCAACCGCTTTTTTTGTTGCGATTTGGGACAGGTATATTCAGTTATCATATTCAGGTTCTTGGTTGATCTAGTAAAACTTATTTAATTCCGTTGGGGCGTCAATGATTTTTTAATTTCACAAGAAAGAAGGCGCGTCCACACACTGTTCTTGTTTCGGTAGGGACATCGCACTGCGATGTCCCCGCCCGTAAAGCGGGCGGAACGAAGTACGCGAACCGCACGAATTACGCCTCACGTCGCGCCACCAAACACAGCACGGTGGCGCAACGAAGACGGAAGCCAGGCGAAGGCGGGCGTCCCTCGCCAAAGCTTCTGAGCGACGGCGGGTTGCGGAGCGACTCTGGAAATAAGCCAGACACGGAGTGTCTGGAAAGGCAAAACAGTTTGCATCCGTCCCGGCAGGGACGGCGGAAATTCCTGTAAAAACGGGGGGTTTCCAGCGTCCCTTTCCGTCTTCGTTACACTGCGACACGACAAGACGGCGCGGCAAGAACGAGGGAACGAAGCCGAGCCTGGTGCCTGAAATAAATTTCCCGGCTCTCTCCCTTCATATTTTGTCGCAGTTGACTCGAATCAATCCTCAAGCAGTTCAAGCGCAGCAAGAGTCTTTTGATCCACCTTTGCCGTATTCATCGTGGAGGCGCAGCCAGGACATCGGGCCGTCCTCGTCACGGCCCTTCGGCGTCCGATCGAGGATCGCGTAGTAGCCCATCAGGAACTCAGTGCCACGGGTGTAGGTGGAGTAACTGTGGTAAATATTGTCCGCCTCGCGCACAAAAACGCTGAACCCGTGCCCCTCGGAGAGATAGCCGGCGACGTCGGTGCCGGAAGTGCCGGCATTCTGGGCGACGACCGGCGGCAGGTTGTCGCGGAACTGCTGGTCGTTTAGCATCCGAAACGCCGCAAGTTCATTGGCCTCGAGCGGTGGCGCGTTCTTGTGCGGTCGCTCGGAGGCGGACACTCCGAAGTCAAAGTTGAAGTCACCGCCAAAGCTGGACGCCCAGTTGAAGCTCCAGCCCATCCGCCGGCGAAAGGCGAGCAGCTTCGCGAGAGGCGCGCGTGAGATGCAGATCATCGTGACGTCCCGGGCCTCGAGGTGCGGGAGAACGCCATTGAAGCTGTCGGCGGTCGCCGAGCAGGCCGGGCAGCCGACGGCGTAGCCCGGCCCAAACATGAAGTGGTAAACGACGAGTTGCGAGCGTCCTTTGAAAAGGTCCGCGAGGGAAGCTTTGCCCTCTTCAGTGTCGAATTGATACTTCTTGTCAATCCGGACCCACGGCAATGCCTGTCGCTGGCGCGCCAGTTCGTCGCCGCGCCGCGTGTGTTCTTTTTCGGCTTTGAGGAGTTCGAGCCGGGCGGCA
>JASHVW010000309.1 GCA_030044395.1 Verrucomicrobiia bacterium | reverse complement strand
TCCTGTTGATCGGCGAGGAGACGGGCCTCGGCCAGCGAAGCGGCGGTGACGACTTCATACGAGCGGCGCATGAGCAGCCGCGCCAGCGACGTGCGAGTCGGTTCGTGGTCTTCCACCAGAAGAATGCGCCCGCATTTTGCCCGGGGAACGAACGTTGTCTCCGTGGGCTGGTTTGGCATCGTTCCATTGAGATTGATATCCGAAGCGAAGGCCAGCGGCAATTCGACGGTAAAGACCGCCCCTTTGTCGCGTCCCTCGCTGTGGGCGCGGACGCATCCCGAATGAAATTCGATCAATTTCTGCGAAATAGCCAGCCCCAATCCCAGCCCGCCGAACCGGTGCGCAGAGCCGCTGACATGGTCACCCTGGGAAAAGGCGTTGAAAATGCGGCTGAGTTCCTGCTCGTTCATCCCAATGCCGTCATCGGTGATTTTGATGAGGATATGACAATCATCCGGCAATTCCGTTTCGACGGTGATATGGCCGCGCTGAGGGGTGAACTTGACGGCATTTTTCAGCAGATTCCAAAACACCTGCTGCAACCGGACGCCATCGGCATAGACGGCATGATTCATGGCGCCAAATTTAATAGTGAGAATGATTTCCTTTTGCTTGATCTCCTCCTGTACATTGGCAATGGCGTCTTTGAGGACGCCATGAACATCAAGGGTTCGTTTTTCGAGGATGATTTTGCCGCGGGTAACGCGGGTGAGATCGAGAAGGTCGTCAATCAACCGGGCCTCCAATTCCACATTTTTCCGAACCATTTCAAAATCGGCGCGGACCGGGGCGGGCAGGTTCAGATTGCCGGCAGCGTCGCTGGCGACGAGCAGGATGGGATTGAGGGGCGTGCGCAATTCATGGCTCAGGGTGGCCAGGAATTCGTCCTTGGCCCGCGAGGCCGCCAGGGCTTCGTCGTGCGCTTTCTTCAACTCGAGCAGCACGCGCTGCCGTTCGATGGCCGAGGCGATTTGCGAGGCGATACTCTGCGCCGGCTGCAATTCCCCGGGCCCAAACTCGTGCGGGCTGTCGAAATAGACCATGAATTTGCCAAGCAGCCGGTCGTTGTAAGCAATGGGAATGAATGCGAGCGCGCGAATGCCTTCGGCCTTGAATATGGAACACAACGATTCGCCCAATGCCCCGGCGTCAACATTTGAAATCAAAACCAGCCCCGGAGTCTCGCCTTGTTTCCAGGGGGAATGCCCTTCAACGGCACGGCGGTAATCGTCGGAAAGGCCGCGCCAGGCGGCAAATCGCATGTTGCCGGCGGAATCAGACAGGAGAATCGAAGCACGGTCGGCCCCTTGGCATTGGAAAATTGCTGCAAGCCCCGCGTCGCAGATTTCGAAAAGGGAGGAGGCGCGGTTGACGGCGACGACCAATTCGTAAAGCGCGCGCTGTTGCTTTTCGCCCTGTTTGCGCCGGGTAATGTCGCGCGCGATCTTCGACGCGCCGATGATTTTTCCGTCGCTGCTTTTAATCGGTGACTCCGTAAGCGAAATTTCTATCAGTGAGCCGTCCTTTCTCCGGCGAATGGTCTCAAAATTATGCACAGGCTCGCCTTGGCGGATTTTCTTCAGGATATGGGCTTCTTCTTCTTCGATCCGCTCCGGCGGCATCAATAGGGTAATGGGTTTGCCGATCACTTCGCTGGCGGCGTATCCAAAAAGGTGCTCGGCGCTTTCATTCCAACTGGTAATGATGCCGTCCAGGTCTTTACTGATGATGGCATCGTCGGAGGTCTGCACGATGGCGGCCAGGCGCTGCGCAGCCGCTTCCGATTTCTTGCGCTCGGTGATGTCCATCAGCATGTTGATGGCCCCGATAATATTGCCGGCGGCATCGTACAATGGTTCCGGGTGAGGCAAAACATTGCGGCGCGTCCCGTCAGGCCGTTCGATCACAATTTCCCGACCGCGGACCGGAGGGCCGCCTTTTAGCGTCAGGGCCATCGGACATTCAGCCAATGGCAATTCGCTGCCGTCGGGATTAAAAATTTTAAGAGAGCCGCACCATAAATCCCTGCCCAGTTCCGGTTCGCGTCCCCACAAGGCGGCGGCCGCTTCGTTGAACAGGGTCACGTGGCCCTCGGCGTCGGTCACATAGACCGCGGCGGGAAGGTTGCGGACAACTTGGCGATAGCGCTTTTCGGCGAAATTCAGTTCATCCACGCGCTGTTGGACCCGAAGTTCCAGATCGTTGTTGGATTTGCGGAGGGCTTCCTCGGCCCTTTTGCGCTGGGCAATTTCAAATTCCAGCGCGGCGTTGGCCGCCGAAAAGGCCCGCGCCGCGCGGAAGAGGTCCACGAACACCCCCACTTTGGATTTGAGGATTTGGGAATTGATTGGCTTGGTCAGATAATCCACCGCCCCGACGCCGTAACCGTGAAGGATGTCCCGCTCCTCGAGATAATACGCGGTGAGGAAAATGATGGGGATGTGCTGGTTGCGCTTCCGGGTCTTGATCAGTCGCGCCAGTTCGAGTCCGCTCATGGTCGGCATCTGGATGTCGAGCACGATACAGGCAAACTCGTTGTTCATCAGCGCCAGCAGCGCTTCGTCGGCGCTTTGCGCGCGGATGAGCCGCAAGTCCGGCGCGGTGAGAATGATCTCCAATGCATCGAGGTTCCGCTTCTCGTCGTCCACCAACAATATATTGGCTGCTTCCACAACGGATTTCGCCGCGGATTCGACGTCAGCGATTCTCTCCGGTTCGATTGCTTGCATGATGGCCTCTTCTCCGTTCTTTAACTCAGGCGCGCCTTAAATTTTTGTTCACAACGCCGCAAATCATTATGGTGTAAGATGCCAGCCTGATCAAACACGGATGCCGGGAAAATGTGTCTTCATTGATGGTCAGCGATGGAGCCATACTCTCAACAGCGAAACCAATTGATCCGTATTGACCGGCTTGGCGATGTAATCGGACGCGCCGGCCTCCAGGCATTTCTCACGGTCGCCCTTCATCGCCTTGGCAGTGAGCGCCAGGATCGGCAGGGCGCGGAACTCGGGATTCTTGCGAATTTCACGCAGCGTCTCGTAGCCGTCCATATCTGGCATCATAATGTCCATCAGCACCACACTCAGGTCCGGGGTGTCACGGATGATTTCAATCGCCTGGCGCCCATTGGTCGCGCTGAGGATTTCCATCTCGTGGTTTTCCAGGACCGTCGTCAGGGCAAAGATGTTGCGGGCGTCATCATCCACCACCAGGGCCTTGCGCCCGCGCAATGCCTCGTTGGAATTATGCAAGCGCGACAGCATTTCGCGTTTTTCCTCAGGAAGTTTGGCAACGACGCGATGCAAAAACAGCGCGGTCTCGTCGAACAATCGCTCGGGCGATTGCACGTCTTTGAGCACGATGCTTTTGGCCATGGCGCGCAATTGTTTCTCCTCCTCGGCGTCCAACTCTTTCCCGGTAAAAACGACGACCGGCACGTCGCGCAAACTCGATTCACCCTGCATTCTTTCGAGCAGGGCATAGCCGTTCATGTCCGGCAGCCGTAAATCCAGCACGCAACAATCAAATTGGTTGTCCATCAATTTTTGAAAGGCCTCCGCCCCCGTCCCCACCGTGTCAATCTCGATGTCATCGTGCTTCAGCAGTTCCACGACGCTGTCGCGCTCGATTTCGTTGTCTTCGACGACGAGAAGGCGTTTGGTCCGCGGCTGGACAAAAGTTTTGATGCGGTCGAAGCATTGTTCCAGGCCTTCCTGTGTTGCCGGCTTGATGGTATAGGAAAATGCGCCATGCGAAAGACCGTGCTGGCGTTGCTCCTCGATGGAAATGATTTGGACCGGAATGTGCCGCGTGGCCGGGTCCAGTTTTAGGTTGTTCAGGACCGTCCAGCCAAGCATGTCCGGCAGGAAAATATCCAGGGTAATGGCCGTCGGCAAATACTGCCGTGCCAGGGCAATGGCCGCATGGCCGCGTGTCGCCGTAAGAGTTTTGAAGCCTTTGTCGCGCGCCAGACCAACAAGGACCCGCGCGTAATGCGGGTCGTCCTCGACAATTAACAACACGCTGTCGCCAGGTTGGATGGATTCGCGGTCGTCCGGGATGTTTTCCTCGCGCGGCGCTGGCAAGGTGACCGGCTGCGCCACCGGCTGGCGGGAAATGGTGGCTGTGCCCCCTTGATACGTAAGCGGCAGATACAAGGTGAAGGAGCTGCCTTCACCCGGGGCGCTAATCAGCTTGATTTCCCCCCCGAGCAATGTGGCCAGTTCGCGTGAAATCGCCAGACCCAGCCCGGTGCCGCCATATTTGCGGCTGGTGCCGGCGTCGGCCTGTTGGAAGGCTTCAAAGATCAATTTCTGCTTTTCGGGCGCAATGCCGATGCCCGTGTCGCTGATTTCAAAGGAAATGACGTTTTGCGTTCGGGCAAGAACCGAATGATCGGGGCTCCAACCGGAAATGGCCGGCGCCACGCGCACCGTGATGTGGCCGTGCGACGTGAATTTGAAGGCGTTGGACAAAAGATTCTTCAATATCTGCTGCAAACGCTTTGGATCGGTCGTCATCGCCCTCGGAAGCGCAGGATCGAATTCGACGTTAAAGGGCAGGTTTTTCGATTCGGCCACGTGGCGAAAATTGCGTTCCACCGTGTCGCGCATCGAAGTAAATCCGACCTCTTCGGCGTCCACCGTGACGGTGCCCGATTCGATCTTGGACAAGTCCAAAATATCGGTGATGAGATTGAGCAAATCCGAGCCGGACGAATAGATGTTGCGC
>JASHVW010000308.1 GCA_030044395.1 Verrucomicrobiia bacterium | reverse complement strand
TTGGAACTTTGGCGGCTGGCAAGGCGCGAGCAAGGAGCATATCCGTCCCGACGAGTCACAGCGCGGCAAAGCCGCAACCAATGGTAGATTCAAAGACTCAAAAAGAATTCAACCACGGATGGACACAGATGGACACGGATTTTTAGCCGCAAAAGGGCACAAAATGCACAAGGAGAAACGCTTTTGTTTCAGCGATTTGCAGTCGCGCGCTGGAAAAATCTTCGACAAAATGAGTGATTCAGACGGAGTGCAGTGCATAGGCGTCAAGTCAAGGGAATAGTTCCAGTCGCGTCCGAGTGCAATAGTTTGGCCGAATGCCGCAGCTCAGACTCGCGCTATCGCGCGGCTCCCGCAAATGGCGGCTGGATTTTGGGGATCATTACCCGGGGCGGCGCTCGCGGACTCGCTGGCCCCAGGCTACCCACCGTCGCTCAGATGCTATGGTGGGCAGGCAGGTTTGAAATGGAGGGAATTTTCATAGCCCGCCCTCATCCGGCGCAAGGGAAGCAGTTTTTCCCGGACGGCCCTCACCCGGGACGATATTTGGTTTTCCCCCTAAACCCTCATCCGGGGCCACGTTGACTCTCTCGCCTCCCGCTCGTTCGGCCCTCGCGGGCTTTCGGCTCTGCCGGACTCCTTTTGCCGCTTCCCAAACGGCTCAAGTCTTCCGCTCCACGGGCGAAGGAACTGCCCTCTCCCGCTCCTGCGGGCGAGGGAATATCTCCCCCTGGAGAAGGAAGGGGACGAGGACAAGCCTGGATTTGCGGAGTGGCTTTGTGACTAATTCAGCCTTTCGGGCTACCATCGGGCCGCCTTTGCAGGGCTTACATTTTGAGGCGCTGCAGGCTATTCCAAATGTTCTTGGCGTGGTCACATCGCTGCGGGTCGCAGACCCGCGCTCCGCTTTCAGCATGCTGCTTCGCGACCCGCCTTCGCCAAAGGCTCCGGCGAGGCAGGGAGTTAGCGTTACCGTCCATCGGTTTGCGCAGGCAATCAATGACACAGAACGGCGCAATGCTTAACTTGACGCCTATGCGACGAGTCGGGATAACGAACGAGCTTACGGATTATTCGTCGAGACCAACTGGAAGAATGCCTGCGCGTTTGTGGTATCGAGGGTGAAAGGGCTGGCGGCGTTGGAGAGCGTCACCCACGGCCCGGCGGGCGCCGATGCCGTTTGCAGCGAAAAGGCCGGATTGCCCCAAGTGAGTATTGGCGTCTGCCCACTGCTTTGAATGTTCAAGGGAATAGGACCGAGGCTTAGCGAGAAAACCGTGCCGTTCCCATCCGGGTTTGTTCTACCTCCAAAAGTTGTGCCGTAGAGAGTATTTCCAGATAAAATTACACCTGCCACGGGACTGTATCCGTCAGTCAAACCGTTAAACTCATGCAAAACGATAAAACCCGTGCCGTCGGTATTGATGGCAAAAACCGCGCCATCACTATTTGTACCGCCAGATGCCGTTCCATAGAGAGTGTTGCCCGATAAAATCAGGCTGGATTGCGGGTTGCTGGGACCGGCGCCGCCGTCGAATACACACCAGTTTGTAAAACCTGTCCCGTCGGTATTGATTGCGAAGACTGTGCCGGCATCATTTGTGCCACCATACGCCGCTGTTCCATAAAGCGTATTGCCGGATAAAAGCAAGCCGGCGTCAGGATTTGCTCCATCGCTGCCGCCCGTAAAATTATACAAGTTGGTAAAACCCGTGCCGTCGGTGTGAAGGGCAAACACCGTGCCGAACCCGTTCACACCGCCGTGAACGGTCGTCCCATAGAGCGTGTCGCCGGACAGAACCAAGATGGCATGGGAATTTGCGCCATTGCTGTTTGTATAGATTCCCAGGGCATTCGTATTGCCCGCCGAAAAATTATGCAGATTGGTAAAACAGGCGCCGTCAACATTGATGGCAAATACGGTGCCGTTCCCGTTCACGCCGCCCTCATCCGTGGTTCCGTAAAGCAAATTACTTGATAAAAGCAAACCGTTGGGCAACGCGCCGTCTCCGTTGGTGGCGATGCCGTCGGCGTTGGTGGACAAGGCCGTAAAATTGTACAGATTGGTGAAACCTGATCCGTCCGTGTGGATGGCAAAGATTGCCCCCCAAGTGGGGTTGGGTACACCCCCCACCCCTCCAGCCGAACCATACAGAGTGCTGCCAGACAAGGTTAAGTCAGAACCAGCGACGACCCCATCGTTGAAATTGTACAAATTCGTGAAGTCCGAGCCATCAGTTTTGACAGCGAATATGGTGCCGTTAGCGAACTCCGTTTCTCCATAGAGGGTGTTGCTCGATAATACCAATGTGGTAAATGGAAACGCCCCATCATCACCATCAAAAAAATGCAGAGTCGAGAAAACTTGCGCTTCGGCCTGGTTGACACCAAGCGCCATTGCCAAAATGAGGGGCAAAAATTGTTTCAAGCTGGTCGTTTTCACATCAGTCCATCCACCTGGTTTACTATTCCCGGATGGTCCGCCGTTTGACTAATACGGCGGGATTTCCCTGGAAAATGCCCGACGGCTCCAAATCTTTGGCCGTCACCGAACAGGCGCCGAGGACGGCGTTCGCGCCGACATTGACGCCCGGCCCAACCCAGCATCCCGCCGCGAGCCACGCGCCATCCTGAACCGTGATGGGTTTCACGATCAAGTCAAAAGACGGCAGGCGATGGTTGTGGTTCCCGGTGCAGAGGAAGGCGCGCTGGGAAATACAGACGTTGTTTCCGATGACGATGCGGTCGAGATTGAGCAACCAGCATTCCTCGCCGAGCCAGGCAAAGTCGCCGACCTCCAGTTTCCAGGGGAAGGTGATTTTGACCTGGGGCTTGATAACGACGCCGCGGCCGATTTTTGCGCCGAAAACGCGCAGGGCGATTCTCTTGAGGGGCGACAGGCTGAAGGGACAAAGGCGAAAGAGAAACAAACTGACGAGCAACCAAAGGGACTCGCGGAACCGGCTTGCGCCGCGGTCAAAACGCGCGGAGGAGAA
>JASHVW010000030.1 GCA_030044395.1 Verrucomicrobiia bacterium | reverse complement strand
TACTGGGTGCCGATGGATCAGCCACGTCTCGCGCGGTTCCATTCGTGGGAAAAAGGCCATGCCAATTGGCAGGCCCATGCCACACAAAATATGAACTACCGGCATGACGCCTACGGGCATAACGTACCGCGCCACGATCACGGGCAATACCAACACTAAAAAGTCATTGTGGTAAGAGCAAGGCGGCGGCGCAGGTCGCCGCCTTTTTTAATTGGCGATTGAGGATTTGGAAAATTGGAGTAGTGGAGTGATGGATCCGCCTTCGCGGACAAGATGGCGGACAGAATGGCGCGACAAGTTGGCGCGGCAGGCTGATGGAGCAGCGGAAATGTTTGATGAACCGCTTCCAGGGTTTAAATTTGTTTAGGGATTGACCCGGCGTAGAACGTTCCGCGTCAACGCCGGGCTGAATGATTTAATCCCGTCGGGATAAACAATTGGCAATCGCCTATCGCCAATCGGAAATTTCTCAGGTCACTATGGTTTAGGAAATTAAGCAGTCATTGGAGCTGGGTCACTCAGGCCTCTCAGCTGCCCGGCGCGCATCCAGAACTTTTTTTGAGGGGACATAGTTCGCGATGAAGGCGCAGTAAAATTCGGCGAAGGTGCCGGCGGCGAGATGGTTGCGGGCATCGGCCATAATGCGAAGGAACAGGTGCGAGTTGTGCACGCTCACCATGCGCAGGCCAAGAATCTCGTTCACATTCAGCAAATGCCGCAGGTAGGCACGCGTAAAGTGTTTGCAGGCAAAGCAATCGCAGGTTTCGTCCATGGGCCGGAAATCTGCCTTGTATCCGCCTCCCTTCAATCCAAAGGCGCCGCGCCGGGTGAAGGCGGTGCCGTTGCGGGCCACACGCGTGGGCAACACGCAGTCGAACATATCCACGCCGCGCGCGATGAGTTCGAGCATCTGGGCGGGCGTGCCCAGGCCCATGGCGTATCGCGCCTTGTTTGCGGGCAAAAACGGCTCGGTCAACTCGATGGCCCTGAACATCTCGTGCTCCGGTTCGCCGACGCTGACACCGCCGATGGCGTAGCCGTCGAATTCGAGGGCGACGAGAGCGCGGGCGCATTCCTCGCGCAAGGCGGCGTTGGAGCCGCCCTGGACGATGCCGAAGACTTTCTGGCCGTCGGCGCGCGGTTGCTCGCGGCATTCGCGCGCCCAACGGATGGTGCGTTCGACGGCGGAGCGTTGCTCGCGCGCGGGGGCATCGTGCGGCGGGCATTCGTCAAAGACCATGGCAATGTCCGAACCGAGCGCTCGTTGGATTTCCATGGCTTCCCTTGGTCCTAGAAAGCAAAGTGAGCCATCCAGATGCGAGCGGAATTCGACGCCGTGGGATTTTATCTTCCGGATTTTTGCCAGGCTGAAGACCTGGAAGCCGCCACTGTCGGTGAGGATGGGGTGCTCCCAATTCATGAAGCGGTGCAGGCCGCCGGCGGCGCGGATGATGTCGAGTCCGGGCCTTAGATTAAGGTGGTAGGTATTGCCGAGGATGATTTGCGCGCCCATTTCGCGCAGTTCGCGCGGGTCGAGGGCCTTGACGCTGGCCTGGGTTCCGACGGGCATGAACACCGGGGTGTCCACGACGCCGCGAGCGGTGCGGATTTTGCCGAGGCGCGCCTTGGTATGCGGGTCGGTCTTTAAGACCTCAAACATCCGCGAATGTTAGAGGCTAAAGTCCAAAGGCTAAAGTCGGAAAAGACGCAGGCCGAAATTTAACTGAGGTAAAGATTTTCCGCATTTCAGCATTCTGTTTTCTGCTTTCTGTTTTCGGTTATTTCTCTTACGAATACGGCGTGCAAGATCTCATCGCGAAGGCCGATACGCTGCTGGAAGCGCTGCCGTACATCCTCAAATTCAGCGGCGCAACTTTCGTGGTCAAATACGGCGGCAGTTTCATGGATTCGCCGGACGAGAAAATCCGCACGAGCGTGGCGCGCGACATCGTATTTCTTGAAGCGGTGGAAATCAATCCGGTGGTGGTCCACGGCGGCGGCAAGGCGATTACGCGGGCGATGGAACGAGCCGGCCTGGCGGCGAATTTCATTCAGGGCCAGCGCGTTACGGACGAGGCCACGGCCAAGATCGCGGACGACGTCCTGTCGCGGGAAATCAATCCCGACGTGGTCAAGACGATCAATGCTCTGGGCGGAAACGCGGTGGGGTTCGCCGGGCCGGATATTTTCAAATGCAGAAAGCTTTTGCTTGATGACGCGGAGAATCCGGACAAAAAAATTGACATCGGATACGTGGGGGAAGTGGTGGAGGTCAACGTCGCGCCGATCAAGGAAAGCATCTGGTGCGGCTTCACGCCGGTGATCAGTCCGACGGCGCGGGGGGAAGACGGAAAGATTTACAATTGCAATGCGGACGTGGCGGCGGCGCAATTGGCGATTGCGCTCAAGGCGAAGCGGCTGGTATTTATGAGCGACGTGCCGGGCCTTTTGCGGGACCCGAAAAGGCCGGATTCAGTGATGCCGCAGATACGAACGCCGGAGGTGACCGAGTTGAAAAAGTCCGGCGTGATTGACAAGGGGATGATTCCCAAGGCGGACAGCGCCGTGGCGGCCATCCAGGCCGGCGTGGAAAAGGTTTCGTTCGTGGATGGCCGCGTGCCGCACGCGGTGATGCTGGAAATTTTCACCGACGAAGGCGTGGGAACGGAGATCGTTCTTTGAGAATTACGATTTGGAACATTTTGGATTACGCCATAACATATCATGAAAAAGAGAAATAAAACATCCACAGGAAATCCACCATGAAATTGAATCGCCTTGTTAATGAATATTTAAGCCAGGTAATGTTGCGGCGGGAAGCAATGTCGAAATTGAGAATGATTATTCTTGGTTGCGGACTGACCGAAGAATTGAAGTGGGGCAAACCTTGTTACACGTTTCAGGGAAAAAACATAGTGATCATGCAGGGATTTAAAGCATACTGCGCACTTTTGTTTTTCAAAGGCGTGCTGTTGAAAGACCCCAATGATATTCTTAAAAAGACCGGGGAGAATGCGTTCGTGGGGCGGCAGATCCGGTTCGCCAGAACCCAGGACGTAGTTGAGTTGAAGCCCATGGTGATAGCTTATATCCATGAAGCCATTGAAGTGGAGAAGGCCGGTTTAAAAGTGGAAATTAAAGGGATTCCAAAGCCTATTCCTGAAGAGTTTCAAAAAAAAATGGATGAAGATCCCGCCTTGAAAGCCGCTTTCGAGGGACTGACACCGGGACGGCAAAGAGCATATGTTTTTTACTTTTCGGCGCCCAAACAATCGAAGACGCGGGAGTCAAGGGTTATAAAATGCATGCGGCAAATTCTCAATGGAAAAGGATTGAATGATGAGTACCTGGCGCGGCAAAAACATTAAAAAAACGGACCGTGTTAATGAGTGAAATCGTTCCATCGCCGCCGCCGATCATCCGCAATCAGTTTGAGGTCATTCGCAATATATTTGCGAAGAATGTCGTGCCCAGCTATGGACGCTTTGACCTGGCGCTGAGCCACGGCATGGGCAGTTACGTTTTTGATGTCGCGGGGAAGCCCTATCTGGACCTGGGCGGCGGCATCGCAGTCAATTGCCTCGGCCACGCGCATCCGGCCATCACCGAAGCGCTCGCCGAACAGTCACGAAAACTGATTCACGTCTCGAATCTGTATTACACCGAGCCGCAGGGGCGGCTGGCGGCGGAAATCGTGAAACGGATTGGAGCGGGGAAAGTCTTTTTTGCCAATAGCGGAGCGGAAGCCAATGAAGGCCTGTTCAAGACGGCGCGGAAATTCGGCCATGAGGAGGGCCGGTTCGAGATTTTAACGGCGACGAATTCATTTCACGGCCGCACGCTGGCGGGCATCGCCGCCACCGGCCAGGACAAGGTCAAGAGGGGGTTCGAGCCAATGACGCCCGGATTCCGGCATGTTCCGTTCAATGATTTGGACGCGGCGCGAAAGGCGCTTTCGCCGGCGACGGTGGCGATTTTGATTGAAGGCGTCCAGGGCGAAGGCGGGGTGACGCCCGCGACGGCGGAGTATTTGATGGGCCTGCGGAAATTGTGCGATGAAAAAAATTTGCTGTTGTTCATGGATGGCGTCCAGGACGGACATTTCCGAACGGGCGCCTTCCAAAGTTTCCAGCGGA
>JASHVW010000307.1 GCA_030044395.1 Verrucomicrobiia bacterium | reverse complement strand
CAGGTCGGACGCAAAACTCAACGATTCAATAAAATGATATCTCTGGGAATAGATTGCGGTACACAAGGTACCAAAACAGTGGCGCTGGACAGCGGCACGGGAAAACTAGTGGCCTCTGCCTCCCGAAGTTACGACGTTTTGCCCGGTTTGCCCCCGGGCAATATGGAGCAAAACCCGGCCACCTGGACGGAAGCGGTGGACGCCACCGTGGGACAGGTGCTGGATCAACTGGGAAGCCGGCGGAAAGACGTGCGCGGTATTGGCGTTTCCGGCCAGCAACACGGATTAGTTCCGCTGGACGACGAGGGACGAGTCATCCGTCCGGCTAAATTATGGTGCGACACTTCGACGGCGGCCGAATGCGATTTGCTGCGGAAGCAGTTTGGCGGGGCGAAATATTTCATCGAGCGCGTGGGCATGGACATGCTTCCGGGATTCACCGCGCCGAAGATTTACTGGCTCAAACGCCACGAGCCGGAGAATTTTCGGAGACTCGCGACCGTGTTGCTGCCGCACGATTACCTGAATTATTACCTGACAGGCAAATACCGGATGGAATATGGCGATGCATCGGGAACGGCGCTGCTAAATGTTCATCTGCGGACCTGGGAACAGGGGATTTTGGAATTTATTGACCCGGCCCTGGCCCAAAAGATGCCGCCGCTGGAATCGTCGCGTCGACCGGTTGGCGTCCTGAAACCGGAACTGGCCGGGCGCTGGAATTTGTCCCGGGAAGTGGTCATCAGCGCGGGCGGCGGCGACAACATGATGGGCGCCATCGGCACAGCCAATGTCGTTCCGGGCCGCGTGACGGCAAGTCTCGGGACCTCCGGCACTATTTATGCCTACAGCGGGCAACCGGTGATTGACCCACTCGGAGAAATCGCCGGTTTTTGCGACAGCACCGATGCGTGGCTGCCGTTACTCTGCACGATGAACGTGACGGTGGCCACCGAGGCTGTCCGAAATCTTTTCGGCTGGTCGGTTGCGCAATTGGACAGTGCCATAGCGGACGCGCCGGCTGGCGCCGATGGGATCCTTTTTTTGCCATATTTAAACGGCGAACGCACGCCGAATTTGCCCGGAGGCAGCGGTGTTTTTCATGGCCTGACCACGCGCAATATGAAACCTGCGCTTCTGGCCCGCGCGGTCATGGAAGGTGTCACGTTGGGAATGGCTTACGGTTTGGAACGGATGCGCGAGTTGGGAATTGTGCCGAAGGAGATACGGCTCACCGGCGGCGGCAGCCGGAGCGCCATCTGGCGGCAGATTTGCGCCGACATATTCAATTGCCGGGTCGTCACCCTGGCCGAGGCGGAAGGCGCAGCCCTCGGCGCGGCGGTCCAGGCCGTCGCGGCGGTCCAGACGGAGAAATCAGTGGCGGATTGGGCCACGAGTTATGCCATCGTCAATGCCAATGAAGCCGCCGAGCCGCGTAGCGGTTTTGGTTGCGATTACGCCGCGCTGCGGGCAAAATACACGTCGCTGACCCGGACTTTGGCGCGCCATCAATACTTATGACCGCGAGCGCCCCTGGGCATTACGAGAAGGACCTGAATATTTTCCATGAAATCGCATGAATCGCCCGAAACGCCGCCAGGCTTTGGACCCAACCAGTCCCCTGGCGCTTTTCGATTTGCCCCGGCAGGGCAATCCGGCAGATGGCTGCAAAGGTTTTCCCTGGGGATGGGCCTGGCTTGCTTGTTCATGAATTTCACCGCCATGGCCGCCGACGAAACCTGCGTCGCCTGCGACAAAAAAGTCGTCATCACCGGGCAATTTGAGCATCGGCGGGCTTTGGGCGTTACTACCATTCAGGGCGAAATCTGGCGGGGAGCGGACGCTTTTCGCGAGGAAATTTACGGGACAAATTTCACAGTGACCGTTTCAGCATTGCCGCCCGGCCCCTATACGGTCGTTATCGGGTTGGCGGAAGTGGATTTCACCAACGCCGGTCAACGCGTTTTTGACATCAGGTGCGGCGACGAACCGCTGGCCACCAACCTGGATATTTTTACCGCAGCCGGGGGGCCGGGAAAGGTCTATTATATCAGCAACGTTGTGGAACAAGCGGATGATACACCGCTGACATTTCATTTTTTCAGCCGCGTCGGTGATGCCAAGCTGAATTCGTTTGAACTCCGGGACACGGACCGGCAATCCATCGTTTACGTGCGCGCGGCTGATTTGATTTCCGTCACGGACACGAATGCCTTGACGCCACCCGTCGTTACCGGACCCGAATTGTGGAAAGACCCGTCGCAGCCGATGGACGTGCGAGCGTGGGACCTCATCCGCCGGATGTCACTTGCGGAAAAAATCCAACAGATGCGAAATGCCGCGCCGGCGATTCCGCGTTTGGGCGTGCCGGCTTATAATTATTGGAGTGAATGTCTGCATGGCGTGGCGCGCGCCGGGGTGGCCACCGTATTTCCGCAAGCCATCGGTATGGCTGCGACCTGGGACCCGCCATTAATTCATCAAGAGGCGCACGTCATCGCCGTTGAAGCCCGCGCCAAGAACAATGAATACCGGCAGACCCACGACGGCGACAGCAGCCAGTATTACGGCCTCCATTTCTGGACGCCGAATATCAACATCTTCCGAGATCCGCGATGGGGCCGCGGGCAGGAAACCTATGGCGAAGACCCGTTCCTTACGGGGCAAATGGCCGTTGCCTTTATTCAGGGCCTGCAAGGCAACGATCCCAACTACATTGAGGCAATGGCGTGCGCCAAACATTTTGCCGTTCACAGCGGTCCGGATCCGGAGCGACATACTTTTGACGCGGAACCGACGGAGCGCGATCTCTATGAAACATATCTGCCGCAGTTTGAGGCGGCCGTCCGCCAAGGCCACGTCGGCGGCGTGATGGGTGCTTATAATAGCGTGGACGGCAAGCCCGCCTGCGCCAATCCGTTTTTGTTGACCGACTTGTTGCGCAAAGAGTGGGGATTCGACGGTTATGTAACCTCAGATTGCGGCGCGATTTATGATATTTGGGCCAATCACCATTTCGTTGACACGCCGGAGGAGGCCGCTGCCGTGGCCGTAAAAGCCGGTGACGATTTGTGCTGCGGGACTGACTACGATTCATTGGTGCGCGCCGTGGAGGAAGGCCTGATTTCAACAACGGACCTTGACAATGCGCTGGCCTGGTTGCTCAAGACCCGCTTCCGGCTCGGCCTGTTTGACCCGCCCGCGCTTGTGCCTTTTTCGCAGATTCCGCCGACGGAGAACAACAGTCCTGCGCATCAGGCGCTGGCGTTGCAAGTAGCGCGTGAATCCCTGGTGCTGTTAAAGAATGACGGCGTACTTCCGCTCCACCGCGCCAATCACAAGCGCATCGCCGTCATCGGCTCCAATGCGGCTTCGGTACCGGTGCTGCTCGGCAATTACAACGGCACACCCTCCGCGCCTGTCACCATCCTCGACGGCATCATGGCGGTGGCCGGCGCCAACGTGGTGGATTATGAGCCTGGCTGTCCGCTGGCGGCCGACGACGACGGTTCGGGAGCGCCCGATGAGATGTTTACGAACGCCGTCACCGCCGCCGGCCGCGCGGATGTCATCATTTATGTCGGCGGCATCAATTCCCAGCTCGAGGGAGAAGAAATGCGCGTGCATTTGGACGGCTTCAATGGCGGCGATCGGACGCGCATCGAGTTGCCCGCTTTGCAGGAAAAATTATTGGAGGCGTTGCAGGCCACTGGCAAACCGGTGGTCTATGTCAATTGCAGCGGCAGCGCCATTGCCATGCCGTGGGAAAATGATCATCTCGCCGCCATCTTGCAGGCGTGGTATCCCGGCGAAGAAGGTGGACGCGCCGTGGCGGAAGCGCTTTTTGGCGAAATTGATCCCGCCGGACGACTGCCCGTTACGTTCTATCGTTCCACCGCGGATTTGCCGCCTTTTGAAGATTATTCCATGAGCAACCGGACCTATCGTTACTTCGACGGCAAACCGGTTTTCGCCTTCGGCCACGGTTTGAGCTATACGAGCTTCAAATATGGCAGCGCGAGGCTTGCGTCCAAAAAAGTATCCGGCGGCGGCGCTGTCAAACTGACTTTCAACTTGAAAAACACCGGCAATTGCGACGGCGATGAAGTGGCGCAGGTCTACTTCCGCCACGTGAATTCGCCCGTTCCGCAGCCACAATTGGCGCTGTGCGGATTTGAGCGCGTTCATTTGGCCAGGGGCGAAAGCCGGAAAATCACCCTGGAAATTCCCGCCGAACGCTTTCGATACTGGGATACGACGACACGCCAATATGTCATTGAGCCGGGAAAATACGAACTGCTCCTTGCGGCGGCGTCTGACGATATTCGCAGGCGGCTGCCATTTACGATTGCCGCGGAATAATTTGATCGAGGTGATGGTTCGGGCAACGTTCTTGCCTTTACCGCCTCACGATCAGGCTTGGCATCGGCGGACGGAATCGGGCAACCGGCCTCTTCCTCGACAAATCCCCCGCGTCGGCTAGCTTTTCATCATGAAAGGTGAAGTGGTTTATCTCTACGCATTCGACGTGGCCAACGAAATTATCACGTCGCGAGTGCAGGAAATTCTTTCTGAAAAACCGTTTCCGTT
>JASHVW010000306.1 GCA_030044395.1 Verrucomicrobiia bacterium | reverse complement strand
CGCACGCTGAATTTCACCGGTATAAAGCGCTCGCCGCTCTCGTGGTAAATCCACGCCGCGCCCGTCTCCAGCTTGATGTCCGCCACTTCCTTCAATGGAATGTACGCGTTCGCGCCGGTGCTCGTCGTATAGCCCACTTTAATATCCCCAATCTTTTCAATGCTGTCGCGGTCCTCCTCCGGGTAACGGACCACCAGGTCGAACGATCGGTCGCCTTCCAATACCTCCGTCGCCACCGCCCCACCCAGCGCCGCTTGAATCACGGTGTTCACGTCACCCGTGTTCAACCCGTAACGCGCCGCCTTCGCGCGATTTATCGTGATATCCAGGTCCGGCTGCCCCAACACCGGAAAGACCCCCAGATCGGTGATGCCGGGGACCTTCGCCATCTGGTCGTGGACTTCCCCGGCCAGCTTGGTCAATGTCTCCAGGTCCGGCCCGATGATCTTCACCGAGTTCGCGCCTTTCACGCCCGACATCGCTTCTTCAATATTGTCTTGTATATATTGCGAGAAATTAAAACTCACACCCGGCAATGCACTTTCGAATTGCGCCTGAATTTCACCAATCAATTTGTCCCGCGTCATTCCGCCGGGCCATTGACTCGGCGCCGTCAGGGGAACATTCAACTCCACATTCGAAAACGGTGAAGCGTCACTGCCATCGTCCGGCCGGCCGTGTTGCGAAACCACCGTCACCACCTCCGGATATTTCATGAGAATCAACCGCATCGTCCGCGTGGCCGCCGTGCCATCCTCCAGCGTCATCGTCATCGGCAATTCGGCGCGTATCCACAGATTGCCTTCGTTCAATGCGGGAAGAAACTCGCTTCCCAGCCTCGTCCAAAAGAACGCCCCCACCGCCAAAAATATTACACCAATCCCCACCACGAGCGCCCGGTTGTTCAGCGCATAACGCAACGCGGGATTATACCCCCGGTGCAATCCGCGGACGATGGCGGTTTCGTATTCCTTCACCTGTTTCGGGAGCAGAAAGGACGCCAGCACAGGCGTAATGGTGAACGTGGCAATCAATGCCCCGGTCAGCGCGTAAGCATAAGTGCGCGCCATCGGCCCAAAAATTGCCCCCTCCGCGCCCTGCAACGTGAACAGCGGCACAAACGCCGATACGATGATGATCACAGAGCAAAATACCGCCTTGTCAATCTGCATCGCGCTCACCAGGATCAACCGCAAGCGGTCCGTCCACCCGTGAGCCGGCGAAGCGTGGTGGCCGCCTCCTGTCGGGTCCGGTCCCCATGTGCCGCCGGCCAGTCGTTGCAGCAGACTCCGCCTTTCTGCCAGCGGCTTCTGGAAGTTCCGGAAAATATTCTCCATCAAAATCACTGCCGAATCCACGATGATGCCGAAATCCACAGCGCCCAGTGACAGCAGGTTCGCACTCTCGCCGCGAACCACCAGGATGATGATGGCGAACAGCAGCGCAAAAGGAATGGTCAACCCCACAGTGATGGCGCTGCGCAAATCACCGAGAAAAATCCATTGAATCAGAAACACCAAAAGGCACCCAAAAATCAAATTGTGCAGCACCGTGTGCGTGGTCACGCCGATCAGCCATCCGCGATCATAAAACGTTTTCACCCGGACCCCCGCCGGCAGGCTGCCGTCGTGGTTCATCCGGTCAATCGCCGCCTCTACCTCGGGCAATACTTTGTCCGTCTGATACGTCCGCCCCATGACCACGATGCCAAACGCGATGTCGTCGTCGTAATCCTTGCCCGCGATGCCGAGCCTTGGACGATAGCCAACCTTCACCGTGGCGACATTCTTCACCAGAACAGGCACGCCATTTTGCTGGGCCAAAACGACATTTTCGATGTCGCCAACCTTGTAACCCTGGGCCAAATTCTCGTCGCCCCCGTCGTCAATCAGCCCGATCCCTCGGATGTTGATGGATTGCTGGCCGATGCTGATTTCCCGCGCGCCAACGTTGACATTGGCGTTGCCCAGGGCCGTGATGATTTGGGGCAAGGTGAGGTTGTATGCTTGTAATTTGCTCGGATTCACCTCGACATCGAACTCCTTGGTCGGACCGCCCCAACTGTTGACCGCGACCACCCCGTGAACTTGCAGGAGCCGCCGCTGCACAATCCAGTCCTGAACCGTGCGCAGATTGGTGATGCCGAAATGGGGCGGCCCTGTGACCTGGTAACGCAAAATCTCGCCAGTGCCGCTGTTCTGCTGCACGTTCGGGACCACGCCGCCCGGCAGCGTGACGTTTTGTTGCAGGGCAATCACCGTCTGCGCATAGGCGAAATCATAATCCTCACCATATTTGAAAACCACACGCACAAACGACAGACCGTAAAATGAAGTGGACCTGATGACCGAAATCCCCGGCACAGTATAGAGACCGTTCTCGATGGGAATCGTATAATAACGCTCCATCTCCCTGGCCGACAATCCTCCCGCCTGCGCGGTGATTTCCAGAACCACCGGCGATGGATTCGGATACGCCTCAATATCCAATTGGCGGCATGCAAAAAAGCCGGCCGCGGCAAACAACACCAAGCCAAACACGATAATCGCGCGCCTGCTTAAACAAAAGGCAATGATGGAATTGAGCATTTTTGCAATTGCGAATTACAAATGGCGAGATGGCGTAAATTTCTTCACCTTGGCACGTCACGCCTCCGGTTTCTAGTCGTCCGGCACCGCATTGATCATGTTATCGAGAAAAATTGCCCCATTCGTCACAACCGTTTCTCCTGGTTGCAAACCATTAATCACCTGGTCCATCCCGTTATTTTGCAGGCCAACCTTGACAACTTGTTGCACGAAATGCTGGCGGTCGGTTGTCGTCCATGCAGTCATCGTTCCGTCCCCTTCGCGAACCACGCCGTTTGCCGGAATGGCGGTCGCCTCCACCGGCTTGGCAACCTCAATCACCACAGTCGCCAGCATTCCCACCCGCAACACGTCCTTGGGATCGTCCACACCGCAGCGGACCTCCAGGCAATGGGTATTCGGATCCACCGTTGTGTAAATCTTTGAAATCGTGCCCTCAAACACGCTGCCCGGATATGCCGTCACCCTCACTTTGACTGGGTCTCCAGCCCGAAGCGCCGGGATGTCCGTTTCAACCGCATTGGCTTCAACCCATTTGGGCACGCGATGAATCCCCTGCCCCGCCTCAATCCTCCCCACGGCAAGCATCTGATCAATGTCATCGTCCGATTCCCCGAGGGCGCGGACGGCATCGCGCGCGGCCTTAAGTGCGGACTCTGCGGTTTCGTCATCCGAAATCGCCTGTTCCATCTCCCGCTGTGAAATCCCGTTCGTTCCGGAAAGCGCACGGTCGCGCGCCAGCTCATTGCTGCTCACTTCGGCAGTCCCCGCCGCGCCCAGCAACGTTGCTTCGGCCTGAACCGTCGTTGGCTCTTCGTTAAAACTGACGCTCCCCACCTCTTCTTTTTCGACCGGAAAAGTATAAGTCCCAACCGTCCCGATATTAATCGCATTCAACTGGTCCCCCGACAATTCCACCGTCGTTTCCGCCGGCGTAGTGGCGGCGGGTTTCGACGCATCCGCAGCCCCTTCCTCCTTGCTGCATCCCGCTTGCAAGACCAGGGATGCCGTAAAAATTACCGCAGCCAAGGCCGGGCGGGTAGCTGCGTTCATTGAAACCGGAACTTTCATCCGGGGAAGCTGCCCGGAACTTCCTCCGCCGTCTGTCAGGCAGGCCCTGATTTTTTGTAGGACAATGCCCTACACGACGAACACGGATTGACGGTACGCAACGCCGTCCTGATATCGCCGCATCTATTGAAGCCA
>JASHVW010000305.1 GCA_030044395.1 Verrucomicrobiia bacterium | reverse complement strand
GGCTATCCAGTCGGCTGGCGTCCAGATTTAGCCGGAAACAATTGACAATCGCTTCGCTTCCATCGCCTTGTGTTGGACCATCGGTCTGTCGCATTGGACTCGGCCATCGGGCGCCTATTGCCGTTCGTTTGCTGTTCCCTCTCCACTCCATCGGATGGGAAGGGGAGAGCGGGTTATTGGTTCACGAAAAGTCAGCTCACGGCGACGAGTGATGCCGGGTTTCCATGCTCATCCCAAACAGAGCCTAAGGCATGCAAATCGAGTGTCGGACTGCCGTCCACCAAAAACCGATATTGATGGTGCCCGTGCGGCAACCACACCTGGATAAACCACCAGCCCCCATCACGCTGTTCCATCGGCGTGGGACACCAATGATTGAAGCCGCCCACCAATTGCACCGCCTTTGCTGTTGGCGCGAAGCAGTAAAAACTTATCGCTTTGAAAGAATTGTGGGCCGAATACAGGCCCTCCCGGGGTAATGTAGCAGCGTTGTTCATAGATAAAAAAAATTTTCACCGATACTGTCTTTCCATTGTTTCCCGGCCGGCGAATCCCTGGTTGTTTGATGAAAACAGGCCCGGTGACTGTGGGTCGTCTTCCCGCTCCGCCGGCCACGCCTGCGGCAACGGCTGCGATAACGGAAATAAAATGAAACGAACCAAATGCCGCGGATTCAACGCCGCAATGCCGCCGCTCCGCATTCGGAAACACACTGTGCCCGGAGCGACCAGCGGGTAGAGTGGATTGAGAATCGCCGCCGGATTGTCATCCGCCGGTCCCACCGGGGTTTCAATGGCGAGAAAAATCGGCTGCTGACCGGTCGCTTCGACGTCGAGGAAAACAACCGTCGAGGCATTCCCGGCGCGTTTCTCGTTCCATCGCTCCCCTAATTCCGGGTTTTTAAGCAGACCCCGGTATTCAGCCTCGGTCAATTCCACCGCATCCACAATCCCCGATGGAAAAATCAGATGAGTCGAAGGCTTGGAAACCATGTCCACCCGCACCACCTGATCCGTCGGAAAGGAAGTGAGAAAATTGTCGCCGGCGATAATGAGCTTCTCCCGGGCGAAGATCAGGTCGGGTTGAAAATCATGAACGAGGCGCTGGATGGATTCGGGATCGCTTTGAATAAATTTTTCCACCGAACCGCAGGTTTTATGCACTTTAATTTCAACTGTGTGTGCGTAATTCATAAAATCGGTGGAGTTAAGAGGTCTTTAGTTTCGAGGTGATTCGGCCTCCAAGCGCCCGGCAGAGTTTTCGAGCCAGCTTTCGTTCCGTCCGGAGCCAATCCTGCCAGCCATTGGCCCCGGCCTTCCCCCCAAACCAGAGTTGTTCCGTCCTTTGTTCAAGGCGGGTCGGATTTCGCAACCGTTGTTCCCTGGCCAGCACCGCTGCCGGCGGCAGATGGCTATAAATGATTTGAATGGCTTTCCGGCCGTCATTCCCATGCGTTCTGAAACCGGCTCCCAGAGAAAGTTCGAGTCGCGCGCTCATGATTGCACCTCCATCACCGAATTGAGCGAGCCATGGTCATTGGGCACATTGACTGGCGCGTCCGGATTGTGAATCCAAATTCCATTCACAATGAATTTGTATTCATAACGGCCCGGCGCCAGCACCAGCCTTTTCTCCCAACAATGCGCTTCATCATGCCGGATCATCGGCAAACCGCGCGGCGACCACCCATTGAAATCGCCGCATAGATAAACTTCCTTCGCTTCGGGACTGTTTAAAATGAATGCCACCTCCCGGCGCGCCTGGCTGGACGGTGATGGCCCCGCTGCATTTTTGTCAATTTTCGGCATATGATTCCTTTCATCGTTATGGCATCAGCCACTGCGGCAAATGCCCTTATTGAAATGGACACTGCGAACATTAACAGGCGATGAACGCTGAATTAAAATCTACGAATCGAAATCTCGCTTGACGCGCCGGAAAATTTCCTTTGCACTGTGCTGATATGAAAATGAGAATTCTTGCCGGGTTTGTCGGGGTCAGTATCGCGATCATCGCCATCGGTTGCGTACAGACCGTCAGCGGTACCCATTCGCCCGCGCTTTCATGGGGACAGGACAGCATGTCCGGACGCTATGACCGGTCAGTGGACCAGGTCTATCAGGCCTCGTTGCAGGTCGTGCAAACCGACGGCACGCTCCTCACGGAGTATGTGCCGCATGATACCACGAATACCGTCCGCTCCCTCTACGGAAAGGTCAATGACCAGAACGTCTGGATTCGCGTCGAAGGAATTGATCCGCAGATCACCCAGGTGACGGTCGAGGCGCGCAGTAAATGGGGCGCCAAGGACCTCGACCTGGCGCATGAATTGGAAAAGGAAATCGCCTTACAGCTCGCGCGGTGAGTAAATCCGTTTGCCTTTCAATCCAATATTTTGTTCGTATTCGCCGAGAACTTTGGCTGCCGGCTCCTTTTGTTGCCCTTTGATTTCCAGCTTCACAATGCTTAGCCGCCTGCGCGCGATGTCGGCCACCGGCAAATCGGGATACAGCTCGACGATTTTTTCCAGTGTCGGACGGACTGTTTCGAAATCCGCCCCCGCGTGGATTTGCAGGTCGGTCAGCAGGTTTAGCCAGTGGGCAACGCGCTTGGGCGGTTGGCCGGGTTGTTCCGCCAATTGCACCAGCTCGTGCGTCGCCAGGTCAAGGCGATGATGATGCCTGGCGTAAAGAATTGCCAGCCGTTCACGCGCTTCGGCGTCAAGCGGATGTTCTTGCAGGTGCTTCACCAGTTCCTCCGTCAACTTCTCGGGGTCACGCTCTTCCGGAATCAAATCCCGCATGCTCTCGCGCAAACCCGCGCTTTGGACGCCGGCGGGAAGAATGACCGGTCGCCGGTCCTGTGCCGATAATAGAATTTTTTCCGCGCCGCCCAAATGCGCAATGCGCTCGGCTGCGGCATTTGAAAGCTCCGTGTCCGGAAATCTTTCGATGATGCGTTCCAGCGTGACGCGCGCGGAATCCACATCGTGACCGATTTTCAAGTGCCAGTCGGCCAGTTGTGTCAACGCGGCGGCGACCTGGCGCGGCGGCGCTTCTTCCCAGTCGCAAAAATGATTCAGCGTCGTTTCCGCCGAAAACAAATCCTTGAGGTCTTCCGCCTGAATGCTGGCCAGCAACAGGATGCCCTCGTAGTCATTCGGAAATTTGTCGAGCTGTTGGCGGACCTCCACGATGGCTTCCAGCGGCTTGTTCAGTTTCCGTTTGGAAAGGGCAACGGAATAATAAGGCTTGGGCTCCACTTCGATATTGCCCCCGTCATAAAGCGAGGCAAACGGGTTGGCGACGATATCAGTGATGCTGTGCCGCCAAATGGCATACAAAATGACGCCGACAACCCACATATAAAACAGACCGATGATTGCGCCTCGTCCGCCGAGGGTGCCGGGCTGAGCTTCTCTAAATCCCGGAACGACCTTCTTCCAGACAAACAAAAGAATCAGGCTGGTAAAAATCCACTTGGTAATCAACCCTGGCCGGTCAGCGCTGCGCTTGAACGACCACCAACAAAGCCACAACACGGACGCAATGCCAAATGCGGCAAGAACCCCGCTCGCAATCTGAGAAACATGACTCATGGCTCTGATTCACCTTCCATCCGCTATTAACGTTATTCAAGCAAAATCGCCGCAACTTATTCCTATGAGCATTCAGAGAATTGATTTGTTCAAGCGCGAGCAACCAACGTAAATTCCTGTTTCTCAACGGCCTGCTGTCAAGGGTCTGTTCAATCACCCATACCGTAACGGCTTGGCCATCTCAAACGCGTTCGGCAAATGCCGGATTTCACGCACCTCGCCCCCTGCCAGCAACACCTCCACAATGTCAAAACGGATTTTCACCGGCGGATTTTTCACGAGCCGCAGATAATCCAAGGCGCAGAGCGAAAGCCGCCGCCGCCGCGCCGCGTTCACCGCCGCCGCCGGTCGCGTCCAGTCTTCCGACGACCGCGTTTTGACCTCGGCAAATACCAGACAATCGTCGTCATGAAAAATCAAATCCATCTCGCCGCGCTTCGACCGGAAATTAGCCGTCAGGAATTTAAGCCCCTGTTGCTTGAGATGCTTCCTGGCGGCGCGTTCACCAAGAGACCCATGACGCAAATGCTCCGCCCTGGTCTTGCCACCCAGACGCGATTTTATTCTTTCAAGCAGGTTCATTTGAAATCCGCCGCTTCGCCGCGGTATCGAACAGTTCCAGCTCTTTGGGCCTCATCGGAGAGAAGCTCTTGCGATGAATGGCGCACGGACCGAGTTTCTCGATCGCCGCAAAATGTTGCACCGTCGAATAGCCCTTGTGCTTTGCAAA
>JASHVW010000304.1 GCA_030044395.1 Verrucomicrobiia bacterium | reverse complement strand
CGGTTGGGCACATGTTCACCAAGGGCCAGTTTGCTGGGCGCAATGGCATCCGCGAGCGTTTTGTGGGCCAGCACGTCATCGGGATGAGTCGGTTCCTCGATCCAGAAGGGGTCAATGGCGCGCAATTTCCGGCAAATCTCAATTGCCTGGGGTAAATTCCATTGCTGGTTGGCATCCACCATCACGCGGCCCCGAGCACCGGCCTCTTCGCGGACAATCCCGGCGCGACGCAGGTCGCGCTCAGGATCACTGGAGCCGACCTTTAATTTCATCGCCGTAAAGCCTTCGGCAACAGCGCGGCGGCAATTCTCGCGAACTTGCGCGTCATCATAGTTGAACCAACCCACCGAGGTGTCATAACCGGGATATCCTGATTTCAAGATGGAATCACGGGAGGAGCGGGTCGGCAGCCACTCGCGAAGATTTTTTAACGCGAGCGGCCCGGTAAGTTCATCTTCCAGATAGGAGAGATCCAGGGTGGCAATGATCTGTTCCGGCGCAAGGTCGAGAAGCAATTTCCAGAGGGGCAACCCGCGTGATTTGGCCCAGAGGTCCCAGCAGGCATTGGTCACCGAGGCAAGCGCCAATTGCACCACACCCTTGTGCGGCCCGAGCCAGCGAAATTGTTGTTCGTCGGCCATTCCGCGCTGAATCGCTCCGAAATTGGCCATGATTTCTTCAATCGGCTTGCCGGCCAACCGTTGGGCATAAAACTTCGCCGCCTGACAGACTAGCTGGTTTCCTTCTCCCAACGTAAATGCAAGTCCAACGCCTGTCCGTCCATTGTCGTCGTGTAACTGTGTGACGGCATAAGAATAGATGGGATCCTTATGAATGGCGTCGCTCCCATGGCCGTGGCCGATTGGGAAACGCGCATCGCGGAAGGAAATCTGCTGGATCATATAATCATAGAGTCCGGCGATAACCCAATTCCGCGCCGCCGCTCACGTGCATGATATGCCCGGTGATGAAACGTGCCTTCTCTGAAAGCAAAAACACGCATGCATCTGCGATGGCATCACCGTTCGGGCAGTATCCCAGGGGATGGATTTCATTCAAGTAGGACTCGGTTGAATTCGGGTCGGGTTGCTCGGTGCACCACTTCCGCAACATGGGGGTCCAGACGCCTGCCGGGCAAACTGCATTCACGCGGATGCCGTGTTTTGCATAATCGAGCGCCATGGATTTTGTCAACGCATTCAATCCTCCCTTGGTGGCAGTATAGGCGGCATGGATTTCCTGCCCGATGACCCCGACCAGGCTGGAAGTGTTCAGGACGCAGCCCTTGCTCGCGGCGAGGGCGCTAAAAGCATGACGCATGGTATGCAGCACTCCTTTCAAATTAACACTGAACAGCTTGTCCCATTCCTGATCTGTCGTTTCATGGATGGGTTTGGACGGCTGGGAGATGCCGGCGTTATTGTGAACGGCGTTCAATCTCCCGTAGCGCGACAACGTTTTATCCAGCGCGGATTTGACTTCGTCGTCATGCGTTATGTCGCAATACAAGGCGAGATGATCCCGGCCGAGCTCGGCCCTGATTTCCTCGATGCCTTCCCGGTCGTTGGCGGCAATGATTACCAACGCGCCTTCGGCCGCATAGGCTTTTGCGCAGTCACGGCCGATGCCGCACGAGCCGCCGGTCAAAAAAATGACTTTATCTTTCAGCAACAAACTCATGGTAAAAAATAAACCTCCTTGGTGTCCGACCAGGTTTTTCCTTTGGCGGCAGCATCCGGCAACGGCGTCTGGCAGGGATCGGTTTGCCTCCACCAGCTCTGGGTTACCGGGTCGCTGGCCATCTTCTTCATGTCCGCGTCGAAATTCGTGCCCGTATATTCAAGGTACGCGAAGAGATAGAGCTGGCCGTTGATGCTGCATTCGTGGATGGAAAAGTTCCGGATGTGACACTGCTTGATCATCTGATTGACGCCGGGCCAGACATGAGCGTGAAGGTATTCGTAACGCGCCGCCTTGTCCGTTTTCAACCCGGTCACCCAGGCATAGCGTTGCGGGGGCTTGGAGGTGGCGCAACCAGCCAGGAGAACGGATAGCATGAGGATAATGGCGTTTTTATTGATTCTTTTCATTTTTAATGGAAGGTAAAATAAAGGGCGATAAACACCGCGAGGATAAGGAGGCTCGCTACCCGGTAATCCGCCAGCCCGGACCCGCCCGCGTTTTTTTGCAGAGGTTCACGCCAGTTTTCCCAGATGAGTGCTTCCGCACCCCTTTTGAGCGGTTCGGGAAACAGGAATGTCGTGGCAACCATGATGATCATGCAGGCAATCAGCAGCCAAAACGCCGTGAGCATAAAGTCCCCGTGATAAAGATTGTTCCAATCCAGATAGAACATCACGAAGCCGAGCACCGTGCCGGCGATCAGGGTGATGAGCGCGGACGCGCCCGAGGCGCGCTTCCAGAAAACACCCAGCAGGAAGACAGCGGTAATCGGGGGAGCGACATATGAGATCAACTTGTTGATGCCTTGGAAGATGGTTGTGTAATGGCCGAACAGGGGCGAGGCAATGATGGCCATAATCGCCCCCACAACGGTCGTGACTTTGCCGATGCGAACGAGTTGTTGATCGTTCAAGCCGGGCCGGTAGCGCTTGAACAAGTCATAACTGACCAGCGTGGCTGCGGAGTTCAGCGCCGCCGAGCACGTTTGCATCGCGGCGGCCAGCATCGCGGCGGCGACAAGTCCTTTCAGGCCGGATGGCAGCAGGTGGGTCAGCATGAACGTATAGGTGTCCGCCGCGCTTTGCGGGGCGGCGCCGTTAAAGAAATTTTTCTGGACCAGCGCAACACATATCACGCCGGGCAGCACGAAAAGGAATACCGGGAAAATTTTCAGGAAAGCACAGAACAAAGGACCCAGCCGCGCGTTTTTTTCGTCCCTGGCCGCCAGCACGCGCTGGACGATGGTCTGGTCGCAACACCAATACCAAATGCCTAAAACCGGATAACCGAGCAAAATCGAATACCATGGCAAACCGCTCGGGTCCGCGCTATTCCGGGCCATGTTCAGAAAGTTGCCGGTTCCCCATGTGACGTTGCTGCCCGGGATGGCAGCCAATGGGTGAGGATGGGTGGCGAGGGTCTGCGAGAGTTCCGCCCATCCACCAACTTTTAAATAGCCTGTGACGGTAATCACGATGGCGCCGGTGAGCAGTAAAATGGTTTGGACACTTTCGGTCCATACCACGGCCAGCAACCCGCCGAATACCGTGTATGCGCCGGTTAATGCGCCCAATACGGCGATGAACAGTATCAGGGCATTCACGCCGAGGATCGTGGCGCCGGGGGCCAAACCGAGGATGCCGCGGAATACCCATGCCGCGGTATAAAGCGCCACCCCCATATGAATGACGATCGCGGAGAAGAGCGATATAACGGACAACACATCGCGGCAACTGCGGTTGAAGCGCCGCTCCAGAAAATCGGGCAGCGTCGCCACCCGTGAGCGTAAATAAAGCGGAGCGAAGAACAGTGAAAGCAAAATCAGTGTAAGGCCGGCCATCCATTCAAAGTTGCCGAAAACCAGCCCGTATTTGTAGGCCGCTTCCGCGAGGCTGACCAGATGGACTGTGGAAATATTGGCCGCGAACATTGCCAGCCCGATGACCGGCCAGCCAAGCGTGTTGCCCGCTAAAAAATAATGCCCGCCTTCTCCGCCGCGCTCATTTCGACGGTGCAAAAAACCCGCTAAAATGCCCAGCCCGCTTACCGCGAAAAGGTATAAGACGACCAATGTCCAATCAACTATGCTCATTTTCGCTTCAATCAGAAACCGCTTTGAGGTGATCTGGTAAATCCATCGCCGGCAAGTCCATGGCCGATCCATCCAAAGTCAGCTTCACCACAGTGTCATCGGCATTGAGCCGTGTCCGGGGAACCGTGAGAATTAGTGCGTTGTCCTGGCTTTTGATGCCAACATTGCCGCCTTCGAGCAATCTGGCCGACGTAATTTGGCGCGGAATCGCTGGCAACTCGATGCTGTCGCCGTTTTGATTCAGTACATGAACGTAAATGATGTTGTCCTTGCGTGTGCTGGCCAGGTCTTTGTCCGGCTTCCATGGGCCGCCGCGCGTTCCATAAATACTCGCCCCATTTTTTCCCAGCCATTCACCGACCGCTTTCAAAATATCAACCTGGCGTGGCTCAATGCGGCCATCGGGCATGGGCCCGACATCGAGCAACAAGTTTCCATCCCCGCCAACGCACGTGGCCAGAATCCGAATCACGTCACCGGCGGATTTGAGATCGTCATCGGGCTTCCACGACCATTGCGTACCGAGGGTCATGCACGTTTCCCAGGGCGTTTTATCGTCGTACCTACCAATACGTTGTTCGGGCGTGTTGAAATCGCCCCAGCCGCCGCAGCGTTTGGTGATCAGGATTTGCGGCTGCAATTTGCGGATCATCGGGAAAAGACTTTCGTTGTCCCACGTCTGCGGCGTGTTAATGCCACCGTCGGTGTCAAACCATAATACATCCACCCGGCCATAATGACTCAACAACTCACGGACCTGGCTGTGAAAATAAATGTTATAACGCGCCTGGTTTGTCGTAAAAAAATCAGAATGGTGCCAGTCGGGAGGCGAATAATAAAAACCCAGCCCAATACCGCCCTGATGGCAGGCTCCGGCCAGTTCGGCGCAAATGTCGCTCTTGAAGGGAGTGTTCGTGATTTTATAGTCAGTAAGTTTGCTGTCAAACATGGCAAAGCCGTCATGATGCTTTGCCGTGAATACGATGTA
>JASHVW010000303.1 GCA_030044395.1 Verrucomicrobiia bacterium | reverse complement strand
AACGGAAAGCCTGTGGTTGCGATTTGGGGATTGGGCTTTCCTGACCGGCCTTACAATCTTCACAACATCGGCATCGAAAAACTGATTGATTTCTTAAAGAACGATCCCAATTACGGTGGCTGTGCGGTGATGCTGGGCGTGCCAACCTATTTTCGCACTCTGACTGCAGATTGCCTCCCTGATCCTTATTTGCATAAAATTATGAAATCAGCGGATATAATCATGCCATGGATGGTCGGACGCTTTACTCCGTTTCAGCACGATGAACCTGCGGTATATGCCGCGCAGATCCGGGCCGATATAGCCTGGTGCAATGAACGACATCTTGAATATGTGCCATGCGTCTATCCGGGATTTAGCTGGCACAATCTAAGCCGATTTGAATTCCCGGGAGAGGCGCACCCTCCCAACCAGATTCCCCGGTTGGATGGGCGATTTTATTGGAGCCAGGTTAGTGCGGCGATCGGCAGTGGGGCGAAAATGCTTTACGTCGCAATGTTCGACGAGATGGACGAGGGCACCGCCATCTTCAAATGCACTGACAATCCGCCCATGGGCGCCGAATTCGTCACATACGGAGACATGCCTTCCGACTACTATTTATGGTTGACTGGCGAGGCCGGGAAAATGCTGCGCGGACAAATTCCCTTCTCGGAAACTATCCCACCGAGGACTCCCCGGGATATGGCGGCCTCAAATTTTCAGTGAGCAATAAGGATTGAAACCTGCGCCCGTAATGCCGGTGAGACAGCAGGCAAACGATATAATCCCCGAAAACGAGGATGGCTGTCTTTGCTGCGAAATGCTTAAATTAGCCCTCTGATTCAATTTATGCTTGCGAAGAAAATGTTCGCCATTTTGGCCGTCATGGCTCTCAGCTTCATTTTGTTATCCGTTGAAGTTGCCGCCCAAAATGCGTCCACGTATCGCTCCGAACTAAACATTGTCTATTCCTCCGTTGCCGGGAAAAATTTGACGCTTAACGCCTTTTTGCCAACGGATGCGGTGGCCCCTGCGCCCGCAATCATGGAAATTCATGGCGGCTGGTGGTTCGGTGGCGATGCGGCTGCCAATATAAAAGGAGTCGGTGGTTGGCAGGTTTTCATGCGGCACCATCTGGCCATTTTTTCCATTAAGTACCGACTCGGCAAGGAGGGCGGCTTCCCGGAATGCATCCGCGATTGCCGCAACGCCGTCCGGTTCATTCGAAAAAATGCAAAACGTTTTAATATTGACCCCAACCGAATTGACGTGACGGGTGGTTCCGCCGGCGGTCATTTGAGCTTGATGGTCGCCATGGTGCCGGAGAATTTCCAGGACGGCGGACCGACAGCCGGGCTTGAAGGAATTAGTGCGCGGGTCTCCGGAAGCTTCAGTTATATTCCGCCAACGGATTTTGTCCGCTTTTGGGATCAGGGGCCGGGCGATGTCATCACCAATGCAGCCGGTATCATTTCCTTTCGCGGCATAAATGACAACATCCTTAACGATTCGCGCCCGCATTTTCGCATTCTGTTTCACGGCATCGTTCCCGATACCGCGGAACACAAAGTCCTCTATACGGAAATGTGTCCAGTCGGTCATGTTCGCACAGATGTTCCGCCTTTGCTTATTTGCGACGGCCAGAAAGACCCGATTGTCCCTGGACTGGAGGGAAAAGAGCTTTATGAAAAGCTACGAGCCGATGGCGCTGACGCAACCTACTGGATGACACCAAACGGTGGACATGCTTTTCCCGGCGGCGCCAGCTTTGACAAGATCTTGAACGGTTTTATTGTACGCAGCCTCAAACTGAATCAATGAACGGAAGACTTGGGTTCGAATCGCGCAGGCGGAATATTGCAAGCGCTTTCAATTCGGATGCGACCGAAAAAATTCGTCCCGTTAATCTCCTGCACGCCCTTTCGGCCGCCAACTTACGTTGTCGTGAACGTCAACTGAGTACTTGCTGTCGTCGGCAATGCGCCGTTTGCCTGTGAAAATGTTGTTGGAAACGATGGCGCGGCGGACATCCCTGCCTAATTCTATTTGCGGTCGGTCTTCCTGAAATTCACAACCTTGAACCAAAAGCGTGCCATCGTCGGCCTGAATCGCATACCGGCCTTCACGGTCGCGATCCCATTGCACAAACGTACAATCGCTGAAACCGACCGTCCCGCGTCCGCTGATTTTTGCAATTTGATCGCATGGCCCCCAAAAAGCGCAATTGCTGAACCGGACACTGCCCACATTGTTGGTTTCCACGCGAACCATTGTCGGATCGGGACCGTGGAAGGAAGTGAACTCGCCATTGGCAATCAATAGCCCGTATGGCGCGCAATCCTCAACTTTGACGGCGGTGTCACAATCATCGGCGCCGATTCCCAGGAAATTCCCGTTGCAATCGCCAGTCCTCGTCTTGATGAACTTGTAGCCGGTTCCATAGCCGAAACAAAATGTGTTGAAGACATATTCCCAGTCAGAACGGCCGAAAATGAACGCCTCTCCGTTAGTCTGTTGCCATTTGAATAGTTTCTTGTTCATGCTCCACCAGGGATTGAAATGAACATCCTCTATCCGCCCAATGTCATAAATCGCATCCACATAAATGCCGCGACGCAGTGGCTGGCCCTGCACGTCCCGAATCAGATGGCGCCCGCAATATGAGGCGTCAATTCCATTGTACGGATTGAGCAATTCAACTTCGAGGACCGCCGCATTATCGCCCCGCAAGGCAATTGCATAAGGGTAAGGACGCGGAACATCGTTTTGAATTTGATTGGGATAAAAAAGCACCACGCCCTTCAGCGTGCTGTCCGTGTTTAGCTTGATAAACGGCGCGCCATCTTCAAGCCCGGCATTTTCCGTGACCAGAAACGTCGTGCCGTCATCAGTCGGCCTCGGACCGTTGTCATCACGAAGGCCGCTGTGAGATGGCACCGACTGCCAGACCCCCTCCAAAACGACGCCCAGTGGCACATTTAGATGGCCCGAGAAAAAATAATCGCCGCGCGGCGCATAGACGACCCCGCCGCCGGCCTGCCCGGCAGTGTCCAGGGCTTTTTGGAATGCGGCTGTATCATCCGTTTTACCGTCGGCTTTTGCGCCGAAATCCAAAACGGAATAATGATCAGGATTGGGCGCCCCGGCGGCGAGCGTTGCAACGCCAATGAACATCATCAGGGCCAATTTCGTTTTCATATTCTTTCTCTAATTCAAATCGAATTTCGCAGACAGACCTCCAGCCGAACTTCCTCCAACCATGGCAGTGAATTCGCCGGGATCAAGCTCCCATTTCTTGTCTGCGCCCCAAACCTCCAAGTCGCTTTGTCTGATGTGAAGTGTCATGGATTTCGCTTCGCCGGCCTTTAAATGGACCCGCGAAAATGCCTTCAACGCTTCAATCGGTGTAGCCACGCTGGCCGTCGCTTCGCGTACATAAACCTGGGCCACTTCGTCGCCATCGCGCTTTCCTGTATTTATCAAATCAAACGAAACCAGCACATCATCGCCGCTGCCTTCCGAAGGGGCCGTGACCGTCAAATTTTCATATTTGAACGTCGTGTAGCTCAAGCCAAAGCCAAAGATGAATTGCGGGGAATCGTCGCCACCCACGTAATATTTTCCCTTGGACGGAAAGTGATTGTAATAGACGGGTAATTGGCCGACATTTTTTGGAAATGAAACCGGCAAACGTCCGGCCGGGTTGTTGACGCCGAAAAGCGTTTCGGCGATCGCGCGTCCGCCGAACTCGCCAGGATACCACGCCTCCAGAATTGCCGGGACGTTCCGCGCCGCCCACGGGATGCTCAACGCCCGGCCATTTTGCAGGACCAATACCACTGGCTTGCCGGTTTTTACAATCGCTTCGAGCAAATTTTCCTGGTCTCCCGGCAAATTCAAGTCAGAACGGTCAAACCCTTCGCCGGAAATGCCGTGCCATTCCCCCAGCGCCATGACCACCACGTCAGCCTTCCTCGCCAGTGCCTTCGCATCGTCAGCATGCCCCCCATCCGAGAAAAGGACTCGCGTTCGTCGCGAAACCAATTTCTTGATTTGATTGAGCATCCCATACTCGGATGTCTCCTTGGCGGCGTCCGCATAGTCACCCAACCGGGCAATATCGGCGTTGGGCCCGATAATGGCGATGCAATGGAGGTTGGTTTTCAAGGGCAACAGCCCGCTTTCGTTTTTCAGCAGGCACATCGACTGGCGCGCCACTTCAAGCGATAGCGCCAGATGCTCCGGCGACCGACGAACGGACTTATCCAGATTTGTGTCCACAAACGGATGGTCAAATAAACCAAGCAGGAATTTGGCGCGCAGAATGCGGGAGACAGCCGCGTCTAGCGTCCCCTGCGAAACTTTGCCGCTTTTCACCCCGTCAATCAGCGCGTCTTGAAACACCTCGTGTGGAAAATCATAAAACTGCATGTCCACGCCGGAATTGATGGCCAGTTGCACGGCGTCGGCAGGCGTGGCCGCCACGTGATGATCGGCATAGAGCCGCCGGATGGCGCCTAAATCAGACAGCACAAATCCTTCAAAACCCCACTCGTCGCGCAGCACGGTATTGAGCAGCCATGGGTTTGCGGTGCAAGGCACGCCGTCAATGTCGTTGTAGGCGGCCATGATTCCCATGGCATGGCCCTCACGCACCGCTGGCTCGAATGTCTTGAGCATGACCGTGCGAACTTCCCGTTCTCCGGCGTGGACGGGCGAAGCGTTAACTCCGCCTTCCGGCGAGCCATGCGCCGCAAAGTGTTTCGGCTCGGCGATGCAGGTGTCCTCCGCTGCTAGCGAATTTCCTTGCATGCCTTCCACATAATTCAATCCCATTTGTCCCGAGAGAAACGGGTCCTCGCCGAAATCCTCCTCCACGCGCCCCCAACGAGGATCCCGCGCAACGTCAAGCACGGGCGCCAGAATCATGTCCACGCCGTCCGCGCGCGCTTCAGAAGCTATGGCAGCGCCGGTTTCCCGCGCCAATTGAGGATTCCAAGTCGCGGCCAGATTGACGCTCTGCGGGAAAACTGTCTGGCCATACCCCATGTAACCATGCAGGCCTTCCTCAATGAACAGCGCCGGAATGCCCAACCGGCTTGAGTCGATAACCCAGGCTTGAATGGCGTTGTAAAGTTGCGCCGAAGGATAAATATCGTGTATCGAACCAACGCCAATGGCTCCAATCCGTTTTTCAGCGCGTTGGGGCCTGAAAATCGCGTCGGCTTTCGCGTGCGTGTCGTCAATTTTCTGGCCGTGTGTCAACAGATCATCCGCGCCGGAATACATATCCAGTTGGCGGACTTTCTCTTCCAGCGTCATGCGGCTGAGCAGGTCCTGAACACGCTTGTCCACTGGATAATTGGAATCCTTATATATCGGCGTATCGTTTTGGGCGGCGGAAATCCCGGTCATTATTGCCAACCCCAGTGTGATCAACAGGTATGCCTTCATAATCTATTCAACAGGATCTAAAACATCTCTGGATTAACCGACATGGCCGAAGGCGGAAACGCGGACGGCTCCGATCCGAGCGTTTTGTTGGGCGTATCACCCATTTGAAGCTTCAATTCCTTGCCATTGACAAGGTCAGCGTGCCTGAACCAAACCTGGTTCAAAGGTTCGCCGTTTAGTTGAATGCTTTGGATATACTGGTTGTCCTTCGAATTGTTCCGGCAAATGATGGAAAATTTCTTGCCGTTGGGCAGGCGGATGGTTATGCGGTCAAAAACCGGGCTGCAAATATTGTAGATTGGCACCCCCGGAGTCACCGGATACAAACCCATCATTGAAAAAACGACAAATGCACTCATGCCGCCCCCGTCTTCATCACCCGGCATCCCCAACGTCGTGTCCGTAAACCACGTATCCAACAACATTCGAACCCGCCTCTGGGTCTTCCATGGTGAGCCTAGATAATCGTAAATGAACGGAATGTGGAGGCTGGGCTCATTTCCCATTGAGAATTGGCCCACCATTCCTGTGGAATCCGGGAATTTGGCAAAGTACTCATACTTGCTCCGTCCAAGTCCTTCTCGGAATAACTGATCGAGCTTGGCTTCCGCATCCGCCCGCCCGCCCATCAAACCAAACAACCCCTGCAGATCGTGTTGCACGTCCCAGTCGTAGGTGTAGCCATTGTTCTCCGTTGTATAATCACGCCCGCCCTGGCCTCCGGACCAACCCGGATCATACGGTTCAATCCAGTTGCCTTCGGCGTCCTTCGGCCACACATGGCCTTTGTCCTTTCGATATAAATTCCTGTAATCACCTGCCCGCTTGAGAAAAAATTGATAATCAGTTTCATTGCCCAAATCCCGCGCCAGTTGGGCTGTGCACCAATCTTCGTAACTTTGGGCCTCCGTAACGGAAATGGCTTGGCGACGTTCCCGCGGATGAACTCTCGCGACTGTCTCTTCTTCGCCCGGATGAAGTGCCGGCATGTAACCGTGGTCGGCGAGGAAGTCATCTAGAACGCACTTGGGCCCACGGCGCCAGGGGAGCCATGTGCCCTCAATGGAATTTTTCTTTATCCCCGCATAAGCCGCCGCCACGTCAAAATTAGTCACGCCCTTCGCCCAAACGTCGGCAATCCACGCCGCAACAGGATTTCCAGTCATGCATTCGTGGTTCCCCCAAAGCACGGCAAATTCCGGCATCCATCCGGATTGTTCGTACATCCGGACGTACGACTGAACTTTGTCCGCTTCCATTTCCGGGTTCAGAATCGTTTGCAACGGCTCGAGTGCCCGATAAGTATCCCACAACCAATTGTCCACGTAAAACGGGCGCGTGTCTTGGTGCACCTGGTTGTCAAATGCACTATAGTATTGCCCGTCCTCAGTGATGCTGACCATGCGTTCGTAACAGCGGTATAGCGCAGTATAAAAGACCTTTTTCTGATCCAGCGTGCCGCCTTTGACCTCGATTCGTCCTAAAACTTCATTCCAGCGATCGCGAGCCGCGCGTTTGACATCGTCGAAGCTCCACGCCGGAATTTCCTCTTGCAAATTTCTTTTCGCTTGCGCAACGCTGATGAATGAAATCCCGTAGCGAAACTCCAAAACCTTTTGATTGTCCCGCGCCGTGATGGTCAGGCGGTTTCCATTCTCGATGTCACCGGTCTCAATTTTGACCGGCGCGCTGAATTCACCATAGACATACGCGTGCATCACCCCGGGGGTTATACTGCTTTGGCTGGCAATGTTTTCCTCGCCCGAAATGGCGTTGTTGCCATCCGCGGAAAGCTCTCCGTCCTGGCGGTTGGCCAGCAACACAACGGCTGTTTCGGCGGGAAAAGTAAAACGAAAATAGCCGCAGCGCGCGGTCGGAGCAAATTCCGTCTGAATCAGCGAATCGTCAAATCTCACAGAATAGTAATAGGGGGTCTCAACTTGTTGGTCATAAGCCTGGGGACGATCCCAATTATTGTCGTTTGGTGTTCCGTCGAATGGCATTATCCAAAACAGTTCGCCCAAACGATGCGAAATAATCGTCAGGGGGAACGAATGAACTTGATCGTCCAACTGATCGTTTCTGACGGGATAGACGCGTACCATGCTGTTGGGAAGCGAAACCGTCGCGCGCGTCGGCTCAAGGAGAACGCCTTGTCCACCGATTGACGGATCAACAAATTCGACTTGCGCCTGCACGACAGCCGTCGAAACAAGCATGGCACCAAAGGCAATGGATAAGGGATATTTCTTCATAATTAATGAACGGTTTCATCGCGCGAAATTTGTCTTACCATGGCGCCACAAACTCAAATTCATTTCGAATTTTACATTTTATGACTATGGCTAAACATACCCGAAAGCGGGGATTTTCATACGACCGGTCATCAGGCGCCCTGCGGAGCCCTCATCAAAAAAACATTGGAAACCAGTGAACCAGAAGCTTTTAACATGCCGCGTTAATCATCTTCTTGAACCCGCAGGCAGAGGCCGGATCAACAAGCTCAAACGCACGGTTGTTCCCTGTTT
>JASHVW010000302.1 GCA_030044395.1 Verrucomicrobiia bacterium | reverse complement strand
CCATACCTGCCCATCCGTGGTTGAACCCTTTGGTTGCTGCGTAAGCTGCGCTGAGTGTTTCATGGTTTATAATCCTTCTCGGCTAATTCGTGTTGACCTGCCCCGAACGCCTTCGGGGTTCGCGTCTAAAATCTGTGCTTTTTGTGCATCTTTGCGGCCATCCTCGGTGCGGACTCGCCATCACGGTAACCCAACCTATAATTTTATCCGGTAAAACTGGACCGCGTTGGCGCCGGCGGCGTTGGTATAGGATTCTTCGCCGCCACTGCTCCCGACGCCCGTGAAGTTCGTCTGCCAGTCAATCAAGTTTCCAGACGACTCGACGACATAATTCGTGCCGTTGGGAACGTTTAAGTTAAACTGGATTCCTCCGCCCGGAATCGAGGTGACACCGGTAATCGTCACGACGGGGTTGACCGGTGTGGTCTCCGGAGCAAATTGGCGGATTTCAGCCGGACCATAGCTTGCATTGATCACCGGGCCGGTATTGCCCGGGACACTTTCGCCATTGACGCTCACCAAAAAGTTGGTGGGACTTCCAATGTAATTGGTGACCCAAATCGCATCGGGGTCACCCGGCGCAAGCACAGGGCCAACGCTGCCATTCGGCCAGCCTCCGCTGGCCGTCGGCGGCGGCGCACTCTGCAATTGGCCGCCGAGAACAACGCCCGATATGGCTGAATTCAAGGAAGTAAAGTTGGTGGCCTCGTCATTGAAGTCGTTGGTTGCGCCATTATTGATGTTTGTTCCCAGGTTGTTGACTTGAAATGGCGTCGCCGCGACAAATTGCAGCCAATCGTTGAAGAGGATATTCGCATTATTGTCCTTGATGGTGACGAGAACCTGGTTGGTTCCAGGGGCGGCGTCATATGAAATGGTTTTGCTCTGATTGGTTCCCCAGCCGGGAACTGCATTGCCGTTAAAGGAGACGGACCCTATGCGGCCAAAAGGATCTTTTGCATTCAGCGCAAACAGAACCGGAATGGTCCCGCCGGCAATTGGTTGATAGCTTCCGCCAGTCGTCGCGTAAACCGGCCGGGCGGGTGTGATGAGGGTGTTTCCGTTGGTTGCGTTCGTGCCGATCGCCTGCACGGACATCACGTAAGCGGCGCCGTTCGACAGACCGGAAAACGTGTAATTCGTCTTCGCGGCGGGCAAATCCGCGGGGGGAAATCCCAACGCACCGGTTGGCCGGAGCATATTCACCCGATAACCGGTGGCGCCGGGCACCGTCGGCCAATCCAAGGTGAGTGAGGTTGGAGTGATTGAATTCGCCGGAACCGAAACAACCGGTGAGTCCAGGCGGTCGTCGGGGAGAATGGTGATGCGGACGGTGTCGCCGTTTTCCACCGACATCCCGACATCCGGCGTGATCCGTTCCGAATAGGCAAACGTATAGGCATCGGCATTGTAGTACATCAAGGCGGCGTAGGCATTGTAATAACCGGAAGTGAGGCTGTTTTCGGGAGACGGCTGCGCCCAACCATACGGATCAGGCCACGCCACATTCGGCGAAAACCACTCATCCGAGTTGGTCCCATAAACCCCGCCGGCAAAGCCGAAATTGATGGCCGACAGCACATCGCCGATCATCCAAAGTTCAACCGGGAACGCGTTGGTGTCGGCCGGCGGGGCCCCATTCACCAAATAATAATTTGTGCCGCTGGGGGCTCCATAGACATAGGCATTCGGATCAATGTCATTGGTCACAAAAAACGTATTGGTCGTGATGACACCATTTTCACTGTTTGTGACCGTCACGTAATTGGTGGCCACGGAAACGTCGGGAACCAGGAAGCTGATGGTATTGGTATATTGCAAGTTGGTCGTGACTCCGATGTCAGTCAGGTTGTATTGTGACGGCAGCGAATTCGAGTTGTAAGCCAGGGTGAAGAGCCATTCACCAATCCCGGTCAAAGGATCATTGGTTTTGGCGACGTTAACCTGGTAGCCAAGATAGTAATAATCCCCCTGCACACTATACCCGTTCAACGTGAACGGATGGGTGGTGAGGAAATCCAGAAGATTGGTGACACTCGGATAGGGCGAATTGACGCTGATTTTCTGGGGAGCAAGTATGCGGGCGAAATTCGTGTAGGAATCCGGCCCGGTATATTGCCAGCCCGAGGTAATGTCGCCGTTGGTGGCGCCGCCGTTGGTCAGGCCAAAGAGGGCATCGCCAAACCCGTTGGCCGTGAAAAGACCCGCCAGGGTTTTCGTTGAGGCGTACACATACGAGCCGGCCACCAGATTGGTTGCCACCGTATTGGTTCCATGAAACCACTCCAACTGCAGCGGTATCCCGAACTTGTCAACGTATGTCAGGTCCACGTCATTGTTAACATCCCCGCCGAGAAACGTCAGTTCCGCATAGTCATACCGATAACCACTGCCGCCGTTCCCGCCATCCGGCGATGGGTTGGGAGTCAGGCCATTTTGGAACGTAAAAGGATGGTTGTAGATGAAATAAATGCCGCCGGATTTAATAAAAGTTGTCTGAAACGAATACACCGTGTCCGTATTTCCCGAGATGGGCGACGTGATCTGGAAAGGCGGGGCGGTTCCCGCGGCGGCCAGACTCGTGAGCGGGACGGCAGTATTGGTTCCCGTATCCTTGTCCACAAACAAGGATGGGGGCGTTAATTGCGCGCCGACTGCCCCCGGCACCATGATGTAAATGCTGCTGTCCGGCAATCCGCTGTCATTCACGATCTGGATGTTCAACTGTGCGGAAACCATTTGCGTCAAGCACAACAAAAACCCCGTCAACAGACAGACCCGCCTGGCGGCTGTCGTGGAAACACTCAGGTCAGTTTTCATAATTTATTTGCCGGTTCACTCAATCCTTTTGGAGCTAACAGCCCGATAGCCCGGTCAGGCGCCACCGCTACTCGAACGCTGTCAACGGGTTGTATAACGCGACGAGGGCAAAAAAGCAAGTGTATTGGAAGGTTCGGTCGCCACTAAAAGTGGTGGAATATTGAGGGGAAAAAGGATTCCACAACGGAATCATCCCCTTCGCATAAAGCCGTCACAGAAATATCATTGGACCCGCTCTTGATGCGGCTTGTGGTCTCGATTCCAAATACTTAAGGCTGCGTCGCTGGTGTCTTGAAAAAGTAATCTTAACGCGGGTGATTCGAGATGGCCATCGCAAAAGACCACATTCTCGCGGCCTTGATGGCGGGCGTAGGCGCGCTTGGTGCTTTCGGAATAGTCCCACCCCGAAAATCCATACGACGAAACGACGCCATCGCTGGCACGGCTAAAACACTGACCATCTACTATAAAACCAGGACTTCCGAAAAAGGCGTCTCCGATGGCAAGCATCTCGCTTGGGTTGGCAACTTCCGATTCGCTCACGCGCGGAATCTGCGTGTTCGACAAATCAGGCCACCACTGTTCGGCAAGTCCAATGGAGCCATTGGCGTTCGCGTAGGCCCAACCGCCAAGACCGCAGCCATTGTAATTGTAGTCAACATAACCCCAGTGCCTATGTAAACCCCAAACAGCATTTGAAGGTCGGTGTGCCGCGGGACAATGCCAGACGCCTTTGGGATAATACTCAACGCTCTGATGGTTGGGCAGATGGAGGTTCATTTCGTTATTCAAGGCACTCCGCCAACTCGGATGAAAATAGGGTGGATAAACGTTCTGGTCTGATGTGAACTCCTGCAAAGCCAATCCAAGCTGGCGCACGTTGTTGGCACATTGAATTTGCTTCGCTCTGGCTTTGGCTTGGGAAATAACCATCAACAAAAGCGCAGCCAAAATAGCAATGACCGCAATGGTTGCCAAAAGCTCCATCAAGGTAAAAGCGTCTCGATTGGCCATTCGCATAATTGTCAGCGGACGGTCAACACCAGCCACTTTGAGGAACGCATGGCGTGAAGTGCGGCAGAGGTCGCACACGGACGCGATGAGTTCGAGATTTCCCATTTGACTTAATGTTCATGGTGTCAAATTGAGTTTCTCCGGTCATTTCCTCGAATTTCCTCCCAACGATTCGGATTTGCAAATAAATTCGGGGCGCCAAGTACGCCATTTTTCAGCGCCGCCGCCATGTTCGGCATCGCCTCCGCCAAGCCGCCAACGGCTGCCAATTAACTTCTCTTCACTGCTGCCAAACGCGATAGAAGCGATAAGGGAAATTCGCCGCGTTCGGGTCAAACAGGTCAAAGAGGTTGGTGGAAGACAGGTTGGTGTCCAACGGGACCCAGTCCAGGAA
>JASHVW010000029.1 GCA_030044395.1 Verrucomicrobiia bacterium | reverse complement strand
TCGCCGCGAAAAAGACCGCGCTGACGGTGATCAGCACAATGGCCGCAACCCCAATGGCCAGGATCATTTCAATCAGGGTGAAGGCGCCGGAAGGGGAGTGGTGGAGTGGTGGAGAGATGGAGTGATGTGAAAATTGCGGATTGGCGATTGCCGATTGGCGATTGCCAATTAAAAAATTTCCCGCGGCGATTTTTTGGAAAATCGGCAATCGGCAATCATTAATTGGCAATTTAATCAGCTTCATCGCATCGCGGTCGTCGTGGTCGGCGTTGTTTGTGTCAGCAGATTCGCCAGCGTGCTCATCTGGACGGAGTAATCGTGGCCCTGCGCTTCAAAGGTGACGGCGGCGGTAACCAACTCCATCTGATCATCCGGCCACTGCCGGCTGCTCACCGTGTACCGAAACTGGTCCGTGCCTTCGGTGACAGTCCCGTTTTGCCCGGAATTCCAGTTCGTCGTCACGATGTCCTCGTTCAAAATCCGGTCGGCGACGCGGGCAGCCTCGCCCTTCCGTGCCGCCACTTCTCCCGCCAGGCTCGCCACGTGCAGCGCCTCAATCGCCACGGGGATTACGATCGCCATGAACACCAGCGCCGCCATCACCTCCGCCAGCGTAAATGCAGACTCGCGACTCGTGAAACGCAAGACGCGACAAAAATTGCCAGACTGAACCGTCGGCATCCTGTCACTGGCCTCTTGCCATTTGTCACGATTGCGGCTTGGTATCGCTAATTTCATAACCTGTTCGATTTTGCAATTCGGTGAACCACAGCGCATCGTTGCCTTCGGTCAATTGCAGCGTTTGCGGGCTGTTTTCATCCACCGTGCCGTCGGGCAAAAAGCGGATGGCCGGTAAATTGTGAAACGTGGTCGTGCCCGACGGGCTGGCGGCGCTTCCCACCGCGATTTGTACGTATTCGCTCACGTCCACGGTCTCTGCCTGCGGATCGCCCCCTTTAGGCGGTGTTTCCTCTTCCAAACCGCATTCATTTTGTTTGCCGTCGAACCACACCACCATTGGCATCCCTTCCGAAACCGCCCGCGCCTGCCCGGCGTGCATCAACGCCTCCAATCGCCGCGCCTCGGACCCGAGCGCCTGTCCCCGAATAAAACCCGACATCCGCGGCGCAACGATCGAGACGGCAACCACCAGCAGCGCCATCACCAGCACCAACTCAATAAGCGTGAAGGCACTGGCGACTGGCGATTTCATTAACACCGTGGCTTTAGCCCGGTGTCTGGCGGATACAGACAAGCCATCAGCCGTTTTAACGGCTTTTTCCCGACCTGATAAATCGTTGAAACGGTTTCTATCGCCATGCTGCGTTGGCTGGCTCACACCAAGCCCCAAGCGCCGTAAGTGCGCCATATTTGCAAAAACTAAGCTATTAAAATCCGCCAACCCCGTTAGCGGCGGCATATTCAGGTATCGTATGGGCAATCTGATTTTCATGTGGTCACCAATTGCCAATGTCATCGGTCGTGCCGGATTCTCCATCCGGGCCGGCAGACCAAAGGTCGTAGCTCGTCGGGTTATGTTTGCCGGGGCATTGAAAAAGATACGGATTGCCCCACGGATCCAACGGAATTTGCGCCGGATCAAGATACGGTCCGTGCCAGTTATAGACATTGCGCGGCTGCTGGAGCAGGCCCCGCAAAGTTTTTGGATAATGGCCGGTATCCACTTGAAACCGGTCGATTGCGTTTTTGATTCCACCGTAAATATCTGCATGTGCAGCCGTGGGACGCGCTTCGTTAGAGGGCTCCTCGATTCTCGGCCAAATTGCGTAGATCGCGATGATCCCAAGAATCGCCAGCCAAATTGTAACTTTAAGGCGCACATGACTTGGACGTTACTGGTTCTGGTTCTGCGTCGTGGTCGGCCAGTTGCCGATCGGATTGTTTTCTTCCGGAGGACCACCGGACCAGAGATCATAGCCGGTGGGATTATGTTTGCCGGGAAAGGAATAATTGTAGGGCCTTTGCCACGGATCCAGCGGAATTTGCGCCGGGTCAAGATACGGTCCGTGCCAGTTATACGAATTGCGCGGCTGCTGGATCAGGTCCTCCAAACTGCTTGGATAATGGCCGCTGTCCACTTCAAATTGGTCAATCGCCGACTTGAGGCCGCCATAGATGTCCGCGTGGGCCGCGGTCTCGCGCGCCTCCTCGCTCTTGCCGGCAATTTTGGGAATCACCAGCGCCGCCAGGATGCCGATGATGGCGACCACGAGCATGATTTCGACCAGCGTGAATCCATTGACGATTTTCGATTTTCGATTTTTGAATGAACGGCCGCCGGGTTCGCCATTCGACACTTGTTTTTTGAGCAGTTCGTTTTTGAGCGGTATTTTCATATTTATTTTAGTGGATGTATTGGCTCATCGAGAGCACCGGCAACAACATGCCGATGAAGATGAGACCGATGAAGGTGGCGATGAAAAAAAGCAGCATTGGCTCGGCAAAGGACACGGCGGTTTGCAGGTTCCGGTTCAGGTCGCCTTCCGTCACCGTCGCCAGCCGCACAAGTTCGGTGTCCAGGCGCCCGCTTTCCTCGGCCACCGACACCATTTCCAGCACCGACCCGGCAAAAAGCATTTTGCAATTGGCCAGGCTTTCCCCCAGGCGTCCGCCCTGTTGCACCCGCTCAATGGCCTGTCCCACCGCATCCACCAGGATTTGATTGCCGATGGAACGGCGGGCTACGGTAAGGCTTTGCACCAGCGGCACGCCCGCGCCAATTAACGTGCCCAGCATCCGGCAAAATCGCGCCATCGCAAATTGGGCGATCAGCGGCCCAACCAGCGGCATCTTCAATATCAATCCTTCCCACGTCCGCCGCCCCTTCTCCGACGTGAACCACGTCCTCAGCGAAACGCCGATCACGAATAATCCGATTAGAACGAAAAGTCCGTAAGACCTCACAACGTGGCTGGCACCAATCACAAACTGAGTGATGAGCGGCAGCGAACCGTGGATCGTGGCAAAAACCTTTTGCAGCATCGGCACAAAGAAAATCAACAGCGCCGACAGGACCAGCGTGGCCAGGCAAAACAGAATGCACGGATAAATCATCGCCGTGAGCACCTTCGATTTCAATTCCTTTTCCCGCGCTTGAAACTCGGCAATCTGCGCCAGCACCACGTCCAGGAATCCGCCCGCTTCGCCCGCCTCCACCATTGCCGTATAGACCCGCGGAAACGTCTCCGGCGATTGCGCCATCGCGTCAGCCAGCGACATGCCATCCACCACCAGGTCGTGGACTTCCCTCCATTTTGCCGAAACCGCCGGTACCGACGCTTCCTTGTAAAGAATCACGAGCGCCCGGCTCAACGGCACTCCCGCCGCCAGCAGGCTCGACAACAGGCGCGTAAAGTTCTCCAGAGCCTTGGGCGAAACCTTTCTGGCCCCGAAATTGAATGTAATCTTTCCCGGCGCCGGCGCGCCGTTCTTTGAGACCGCCGCCGCCCGCTCCGCCAGCGTGACCGGGCGCAGGCCGAGCGTTTCGATTTGCCGCAAGGCGTCCGGCCGCCCGGGTGCGTCAAGCACGCCCTCGGCCATCTTGCCATCCACTTGCAACGCTTTGTATTGAAACGTCGGCATGGCTTAAGTCCGGCTCACGGCGATGCTCGCCGGCGTCTTCGCCTCCTTCGCCGCATCAAGTGTTTCATTTTTGGTGGTGCGGGCGACTTCCTTGGCCGTCGTCACGCTCAATACTTCCTCCACGGTCGTCACGCCCTGCTTCACCAGCCTCCAACCGTCCTCCGCCAGCGTCTTCATCCCCGCCCGCCGCGCCACGTCCCGCATTTGGTCCGTCGAGGCATTCTTCAATATCAATTGACGGATTTCATTGTCTGAGTCCATCCATTCAAAGATGGCGTGACGTCCAAAAAAGCCGGTATTGCGGCACTCGCGGCAGCCGATGGATTTGTAAATGATCGCATTGGGCGGAATGCCGATTTGCGCCTTGAGCGCCTGCGCGGTGGGCGAATCGTCCGTCTGTTTGCAATGCGGGCACAGAACGCGAACCAGGCGTTGCGCCAGCACGGCTTCCAGGGAGGAAGCCACCAGATACGGCTCCACTCCCATATCTACGAGGCGCGTGAGCGCGCCGGGAGCGTCATTGGTATGGAGCGTGGAAAAAACCAGGTGACCGGTGAGGGAGGCTTGCACGGCGATTTGCGCCGTCTCCTGGTCGCGAATTTCGCCGATCAGCACCACGTCCGGGTCGTGACGCAAAATCGAACGGAGACCGCGCGCAAACGTAAGTCCGGATTTTTCGTTGACCTGAATTTGGTTGACACCTTTTAGCTGATATTCCACCGGGTCTTCAATCGTAATGATCTTCCGGACGGAATCGTTGATTTCATTCAGCGCGGTATAAAGCGTCGAGGTTTTGCCGCTGCCGGTGGGACCGGTCACGAGGATGATGCCGTGGGGCAATTGAAGCACGCGGCGAAAGCAATCCAGCTCGCGCGTGTCCATGTCCAATTCGCCCATGCCGCGCAAGGTGGCGTTTTGCCGCAGTAAGCGCATCACCACCGCTTCGCCGTGCAACATCGGGATGATGGAAACGCGGATGTCCACCTCGGCGTCCTCGATGCGGACTTTGATGCGGCCGTCCTGGGGGAGGCGTTTTTCCGCGATGTTGAGATGGCTCAAAATTTTAATGCGCGAAACGATCGCTGGCTGGAACCGTTTCAGTTGCGCGGGAACGGGCACGTCCTGCAACACGCCGTCAATGCGGTAGCGGATGCGAAATTCGTCTTCAAATGGCTCCAAATGGATGTCCGACGCGCGCAACTCGATGGCATCCTTGAGCACCTGATTGACAAAGCGGATGATCGAGGCCTCGTCCTCGGCGGCTTCGTCCAAATTGGTGTCCTCGGCGTTTTCGTCAACGACTTGAAAACCCTTTTCCTCGTCGAGCGTGCCTATGGTGTCGGCGCCGACGCCGAGGCGTTTTTTGATTTCGCGCTGGATCGCTTCGGTTGAAGCGATGACCGGCTTGAGGTTCAAACCGGTCACCGTTTTTAGCGCATCCAGGCCCTGCGTGGCGAAAAGGCGGCTGGTGGCAACTTCCACTGTGCCGTTGTCGCGTTTGAGGGGAAGCAATTCCTCCTTGAGCAGGAGGCGCGCGGGAAAAAGCGAGAGAAGCTGGCGGTCCGGGTCCACGTCATCGAGCGTCGTGTAAGTGAGGCCGTATTCCTGCGCCAGCCAGCGCAGAACTTCGTCCTCGCTTTGGACATGGGATTTTTCGCGGAGCAAAAGCTCCGCGTCAATCGCGGACAATTGCCGGTTGGCGACCATCCGCTCCAGCAACGCCTTCGAATCCTGGACAGTTGTTTCACTCATGAACGTCAGCTTCTTTTCTTGTTTCAGTTTTCAGGCTCATTCAGCCTGTTTTCTGCCTACTCAAGCAAGCCGTCCAATGTCGCCTGGGCTTCCTGTCTGGGGGTGAGCACCGCGCGCAGATTTTCCTGGGCCGATTTCAACGCAGCCTGTTTGGCCTTTTGCGAGGCCTCATATTTGGCCAGCAAATCCTTGATCTGGTCCGAGGGCGCGTTGGCGTCCAGAGCCGATTGCAGCGCCTGTGCTTCCGGGCTGGGCGTGCCAAAGAAACCACCGCGGCGTCCGCCACCGCCACCGCCACCGTTGTCATCACCATTGTTATTGCGGCGACGGAACATCATTCGGCCCATGCCGCCGTTGCCGGCTTCGCGGCGGGCATCCAATACTTTCTGGACAAGCGGTTGGACCGCGCTCCAATCAGTGTCGTTGGTGAAACCGAGTTGGTCGCGGATGTTGTCCATCATGCGTTGCTGGAACGCCGCCGGATCAAAGCCACCGCCACCGCCGCCGCCGAATCCACCGCCACCACCGCCGCCGCCGTTATCTTGCGCGGAAACCGTTGCCGCACCCAAACAAAGCGCGCTGGCAATTCCGCAGATTGCCAATAGTTGATTTATTTTCATGGATTATTCTATTTATGGTTGTTGTTGTTATTCGTTTAAAGTCAGACGCCACGGGTGGAGTCTGGTTGCAAAAATCCCCATGCAATTCACATACCAAAGTCAAAACAGCACAGGATGCTTGGAAAATCGAATAATGCCTGTGTAATTGCTGCTCACCCGCGACCCGGAGATGCGCAAAAACTGCGCGCAGCCGCGCCGGAGCGCGGCTCTATGAGCCGCAGCAACGTTCGGTTTTTCCAAACGCCGCAAATTGCTCTAAACGCAATTCTCCCTGAGGAAGCTGCTGCGGGTCATAGATCCGCGCTCCGAAAACAGTTTACCTTCCAAAAATTTTAGCTGCGATTACACCCCAATCCAGCTAACCTCCACCCATCGTCCGCGATAGCGCGGCGCAAACACCAATGTTACCAACAGGAAAACTGAACCGTGGCAACCAATCCCTTGTCAGAAATTAGAAGCGGGCGCGCTGCCAAGGCGATGACTTTACGGTCCCTCGGACTCAACCCCTATCCTTCCCGCAGCAAACGGACCCATTACAATAAGACGATTTTTGACGATTTTGCCGCCCATGAAGGAAAGGTGGTGACGGTGGCCGGGCGCCTGATGTCCTGGCGAAAACAGGGTGCCTTGGCGTTTGCCCATCTTCAGGACCAAACCGGCAAACTTCAATTGTTCCTCCGCCGCAATCTGGTCCAACCGACCGACGCCGCTACTGGCCGACTGGGATATGCTGAAACGAATTTGCTCGATATCGGCGACATCATCGAGGCGACGGGCAAGGTGATTAAAACCGAACGAGGCGAGATTTCGGTTTTGGTTGAAGAACTACGGCTGCTGACCAAGGCAATTCGTCCCCTGCCCGACCAATGGGCTGGATTGAAAGACCGAGAGCAGGTATTGCGCAAGCGTTACCTCGACACGATCCTTGAGCCTGCTTCCTTCGACCGATTCGGCAAGATTTGCAAGATGGTCGCGGCCATCCGCGCGTTTCTCAACCAGCGCGGTTTTTTGGAATTTACGACGCCGATTATTCAACCTCAATACGGCGGCGGCACGGCCAAACCGTTCAAGACGCATGTCAACGCCCTGGGCTGCGACATGTACCTTGCCATTTCGCACGAGCTTTATTTGAAGCGGCTGATTGTGGCCGGCTACGACAAGGTCTATACCCTCGGCCGTTATTTCCGCAACGAAGGCATTGACCGCAGCCACCATCCGGAGTTTTCGATGGTCGAAACCATGACGGCTTACGAAAACTACGAATACAACATGAACCTGATCGAAGATCTGTTCCGGCACGTGGCGGTGACGGTTTTCGGCAAGACCACGTTCACAGTCCGCAGCCATGAGATTGATTTTGGAAAACCGTGGCGGCGGGTGAGCATGGCGGAGGCGGTGAAGGAAAAGACCGGCGTGGATTTTCGCGAGTGCGGAACGGTGGAGGAGGCGAACCAGCGATTGGCCGGGCTGAACATCCAGGAAAACCAGCCGAGCATCGGAGAGGCGCTGGTCAAAGCGTTTGAAGTGACGGTGGAACAGGGTTTGATCCAGCCGACACTGGTTTTTGGGCATCCGATTGAAATTTCCCCGCTGGCCAAGCCGATGGCGGAGGATTCCCGGTTCGTGGAGCGATTCGAAATTTTCATCGCCGGAATGGAGTGCGGTGACAACTGGTCCGAGCAGAACGACCCGGTGAATTTGCTGGAAACCTGGCGCAAGGCGTATCGCGCCGAGGAACGGGACGCCGGAAAATTCCACACGCTCGATTTCGATTTCATTGAAGCGTTGGAATACGGGCTGCCCCCTACCACGGGCATCGGTCCGGGCATCGAACGCATGGTGATGATTTTCACCGGGCAGGAGAACATTGACGACGTGATTTTCTTTCCGATGATGCGCCCGACGATTTCGCCGTTGAATGCCGCGATTTATGGCGTGCAGGAATCTTCCGTGGCGCCGGTGGAAGACCTGGCGTTGTCGGTGGATGACTTCGAATCACTCTGCAAGGAAGGCGTGATCCAACCTTTCGCCCGCAACCTGATTGTCAAACCCCATGTCCGCTTGTGGAGCGGGACGACGCCGGCTGGAAAGTCACGGGCATCCGGTCATGTTGAAATCGAAGGCTTTTTCTCCAATAGCGTTTTACAACTGGCGGGATATAAAGTCGTTTTCGAGGAACGGCTGCCGGAAGATGAGGAAAAACAGAAGGTTTTGGACCTGGTGAACGCGTCTTTGGTGAAATTTCTTCGCGAGAAATTTCCGCAGTGCCACGTCACGGTTTCGCCGGCAACGGTCATGCGGCAATCCTGCTGAGATCACGATGGAGCGGCCTTCGCATCTAAAATTGCCTCGCGCAGGCGACAGGCGAGTTCCTTGCGGCTAGTGGTTGGGCTTTCGAACGGAGCAAACCGCACGGCGGCATGGATGGTTTGCTTGCCCATCAAATTCAGCATGTGCGGAAAGAAAGTGTGGTCGCCCCAATAACAAATCTCGTTGCCGGCGTCGCCGTCATTCATGGAGTATTGGATGCAGCCGACGGAGATCGGATGCGCGTTTTGCGCGGCCGGTTCCAGCAGCGCCGACTTGAATGGCAAAACGGTCTGGCCGTTGGAGCTGGTGCCTTCGGGAAATAAGACGACGAGAACGCCGGCGCTGAGCGCGTCCTGGATTTTCCTGTTCATTTCACCGACCTGCAATTTTCGGGCGCGGTCCACAAAGAGAGTTCCAGCGATTTGCGCGCATAGTCCGAGGACCGGCCAGAACTTGACTTCGCGTTTGGCGACAAAAACGGCCGGCGTGATGGCGGAGATCACCAGAATGTCCAAATAGCTCAGGTGATTGGAAATCAGCAGTCCGCAGGATGGGATGGGACCTGACACCCGCGGTTGCAGACCAAACATCTTCAAGACGCGGCGCGTATGGTGGTGCAACCAGAGAGCGCGGTCAGGCAATGCGGTATTGCCAGAGGCGCAACGAAGCAGGAAATCCCCAAAAGCAGAAAACACGATGCAGCCAAACCGAAGAAATCTGGCGACGATGCGGAGGGGGCGCCGGAAATTCATGCGCGAATTTCAACGGCGGCGCCCGCCGCGTCAATCCATAAAACGACGGCGGGTGATTTCCGGCAGCGTTTCGAGGTCGAGCATGGTCAGGAAATCAATTGTCTTGAATTGGCGGTCGAGCGCCGGCGGCCCGCAAATTTTGGCGCCAATGCTCAAATAGGCGCGGAGCAGTTTGGGGATTTTCGGTCTATCCTCGGACAAGCAATTCAACGGGCAATCGAATTCCGGGCGTGTTTGCGTGCGGTATTGAGGATCGGCCAGGGATTTTCGGCACAACTCTGCGTACGCCGAGGCCCCGACGGCCGGGTCCTGCGAGGTGATGGAACTGCAACCGAAGAAATACCGTGCGCGCCGCTCACGGGCGTAATCGGCGATTCCCTTCCAAAGGAGGCCGAGGACAGACAGATTGCGGTGCTGTTGGTGGACGCAGGCCCGGCCCAGTTCGACGATGTCACGGCGCAAGGGGCGGTAAACTTCGAATTCAAATTCCTGCTCGCAATAGTATCCGAGGTTTTTTGCCGCGTTCGGGCCGGTTTGGAGACGATAGGTGCCGACCACCTGTTTTGAAGGCAGGTGCTCGACTAGGAGGTGGTCGCAAACGGCGTCAAACGGGTCCTCGTCCAGGCCGGTGGCGTAGGATTGTTCAAGGCCTTCGTTCAGTTCCAAGTTGAAAACTTCGAAGCGCAAGGTCTGGGCAGCGCGGATTTCCTTCACGCTTTGCGCCAGGCGCGCGGCGTAAAGTAATGGCGAACTGATTAACAATTTAGCAGCTTGCATGTTGATACGTTGGATAGTTTATCCTTTCAAAATCCCGTGTCAAATCTGTGTCAAATGGGTGACTTTCCGGAGGATTCAGTGGATTCCAATAAGAAAGAGTCTGTGTTGCGCATTTTGACCCCGCCGAACGATATCGTTAAATTTCAATAAAAATCACTGGCTTTGGGCGGCCGCGGCATTGCGCTGCTCGAGTTGCCTTTCAAGATACGTATCGTCGTCCGGTGAATCGAGCCAGGCGGTGTACCAGATGTTGCCGAGCATTTGTCCAGCCTTTACCAGTTGGCCCTCGAGAAATACCTTTCCTTCCAGGCCCTTTTCACCTTCACCCGTGAGCTGGCCATCCTTGTCCATCTGGTAAAGCGGCTCGACGAATTTGTTTTGTTCCACGAGGTAATTGACAATGCAGTGGAAGAAAGCCTGCGGGTCGTCGGCGTTGGCGATGCGCGAGGCCGGCACGATTTGGGCGGTGAGCGCGTCCACTTTGATACCACCGATCTTTTTGAAATAACCACCGTCAATCCAAGCGTGGAACGTTTTGCGAGTAGTGAAACCCTTGGGATTGCTGGCGGGATCCCAGCCATTGAAATACTTCGACGTGTGCAGCGGTTGCGAGCCGTCGCCGACGTAATGTCCCATGACGCCCATGACATAAACGACGTTGGCTTCGGCATTGGCGATTTCCACCGGTGTGCCGCCGTATTTCCTGAACACCTTGAGCACCGTGAAGTCCGATTCCAATTTTTCATAGTTTTCGGTAATGGCCCAGGGCAGGAAACCGGCCAGTTCGCGTGTATGGTCGGCATCCGAGTCCGGATCAATCGCCGGGAACCGGTCGGGATGCGCCAGCCTTGCCTTGACGATGTCGGCGACGAAATCGTAGCGCATGATGGGAAGAGTCTGCGGGGTAAGGTCGTAGAGGGGCAAGTCTTCCAAGTCAATATAATGGTCGGGGCCGTTGAAATGCTTGAGGGGCAAGTCGGGCATGTTGCGCCAGCGATCCGGCTCGCCGGCCAGATACTCAATCCGCTCCTTCAAGGCCGGCGTCAACTCGATGCCGAAATCCGTCGGCAGGGAATCCAGCGCCATTTCGTTGATGGCATGATGGCCTTCGTAGTCCCAAGCGAAAAGTTTTTGGGGGATGATCTGGGCGACAGCAATCAAAGCCATCGCGACGGCGAATAATTTAGGTTTCATATTCAATCGAACGCCGCGAATTTAGCGAAAGATAAAATCGGTGTCCAACAGAGTTCATTCGTGATTATATTTTCACGTGATAATCATCACCGACGACAAATGCGCAGGCTACTTTCGAGACGGACATCCGGAGCGCCCGGCGCGGATCACATCCACGCTCGGGCGATTGAGGGGCCAAAAGGAATTAGTGTTGGAATGGATGGTTCCGACGAGAGTCTCGAATGAACAAATTCTCCGCGCTCACGCTCCGGAATTGCCGGCGCGGCTGGATATTCCGCGAGACATTGACCCGGACACCCCCTATTACGAAAACATTTCCGGATACGCCCGCGCGTCCGCAGCCGCGGCGCTGGACGCGCTGGCGCAGGCGCGCGCGGGCAGAAATGCGTTCGCCCTGATGCGCCCGCCCGGCCATCACGCGACGCGCGCGCGCGCGATGGGATTTTGCTATTTAAACAACATCGCCATCGCCGTCCTGGAAGCGCTGGCCACCGGGACACGGCGGGTGGCGGTGCTTGATTTTGACGTGCATCACGGCAATGGCACTGAAGACATTTTGCTCGGTCGCGATGGCGCCACGTTTTTTTCCGTCCATCAATTTCCCGCCTTCCCCGGAACGGGGGCCGTCAATGCAGGCGAAAACTGTTTCAATTATCCCATGGCGCCGTCCGCGACGCGGGAAAACTGGCTCGCCACACTGGCAAGGGCGCTGGACGATTTGAAGAAATCCCAACCAGATCTCATTGCGGTTTCCGCTGGATTTGACGCGTATGCGCGCGATCCGCTGGCGTCCGGCTCGTTGCATCTCGAGGATTTTTACTGGCTCGGCGAGGAATTGCGCGCGACGAAGGTCCCGTTTTTCAGCGTGCTGGAAGGCGGTTATAGCCGTGATTTGCCTGAATTGATTTTTGCCTATCTGAAAGGCGTGGAGGGGAAATAATCACTCGACAGATGGAACTGAAATTGTAATCTCCGCGCGTGACCGGTGAGGCTGTTCCAATTTTAATCGGTGGTTTATTTGCGTGGAGCATTTACCGCCGTGTGCGCCGCAACATCGGCCGGCAGAAATTGCGTCCGCGCCGCATCATTACGTCCATCACCATATTCTCCGTGATCGGCGTCCTGCTTGCCGCCGGCTCGCTGCAAAACCCGAATCTCTTGTACAGTCTGAGTGGCGGATTATTGTTGGGGGGCGTTCTTGGGGTGATTGGACTGCGCCTGACGCGCTTTGAGACCACGGCGGACGGGCATTTCTACACGCCGAACGCCCATATCGGTGTGGCCCTGTCCATGCTGTTGGTCGGCCGGATGATCTATCGTTTCATCCTATTGAACAGTTCGATGGGCGCGTTGCAGGCAAATCATCCACCACCGCCGCCGCTGCAAAGTCCGCTCACTGATTTCATCATTGGCCTGACGTTTGGCTACTACATCGTTTATTACATCGGCCTTTTCGTCCACACTCACGATAGGAAGCCGGATGCCAATCCCAATTGAAGAAAATGGCGATTGGCGATTCGCGATTGAGAGAATTGGAACGATGAAGCGAGGGTGAGACTTTGCTTCACGGGAAAAGGTGCTAATCTTCCGACATGCAGGTGCTGAAAGCTTTTTTTATTGCGGCGCTCATCGTGCTGGTTTTCGCCGGGGGCCTTTGGCTCGGCGTGACGTCACGATGGTTGAAGGGGGGTAGTTTGCACGAGGAAAACACCGCGACGGTGGTTGAACAAATTCAGACTCTGTCCGACTTGGTGACGGTCAAATATGTCGTTGAAAAGGTCGAGATTCTGGAAGACCCCAAATGGTATGGAGAAAACCGCGTGCTGCTTCTGGCACATGGCATCGTCAAGGCGGGAATTGACCTGAAACAGCTTGAACCTGGCGACGTGACGGTTTCCGGCAAGAAAATCATCATCAGACTGCCGCCGCCGCAAATCACCGATGCCTATCTCGATGACAGTCAAACGCGCGTGATTGATTATACGACCGGCCTGCTGCGCGAGTTCGATAAGAACCTGGAGGACACCGCGCGGGCGGATGCGGTTTCAGACATCCAGCGCGCCGCGCGCAACAACGGGATATTGAACGACGCCGACGAGCGCGCGAAATTGGAGTTGGCGTTGTTTCTGCACGAGGCGGGTTTCGAACAGGTTGGATTTGTCGGCGGGAACCAAGGCCTCACGCCGGCGCTGGAAGGAGCTTGGGGGCTTTCCACGAATCGTTGAGTGTGACGGGACAATAGACGGCGTGAGGTTGGCAAAGTACGGCAAAAAGTTTTCTTCGCCTTACGGCGCCGATTGGTTATGCTTTCGGCGGATGAAAGAATCCAAACATCATCCTTTGGCACGGGCGCTTTCCCGTTTTCAATCCCCATCCATTTCGGGCAACCCTCAGATTCAAACGACATGAAGACTTATTCTCCCGCAGACCTTCGAAATTTCGCCGTGGTCGGGCATGCTTCGTCCGGCAAAACGATGTTGAGCGAGGCCATGCTCCGATGCGGCGGGGTTATCCAACGGATGGGCCGCATCGCCGATGGCACGACCGTTTCCGATTATCACGTGAGCGAAAAGGCGCGGCAGATTTCCGTGTCCGCGTCGCTGCTCCACACTGAATGGATGGGCAAAAAGTTCAACATGATTGATACGCCAGGCTACCTGGATTTCATCAGCGAGGGTCTTGGGGCGCTGCGGGTGGGTGATTTTGCGCTGGTGGTCATTCATGGCCAGCACGGCCTGGGCGTGGGCACCGACCGCGTCTGGGATTATGCCACGGGTTATGGCCTGCCCAAGATGATTGTGGTCAATGCCCTCGACAAGGAGAACGTGGATTTTGACGCGGTCGTCAAAGCGGCACAGGAGCATTTCGGGCGGCACGTGTTTCCGTTGAATGTTCCGATCAACGCGGGACCCGGTTTCAACGGGGTGCTCGATGTGTTGCGCAATGAGATCGTAACCTATGCGGCGGATGCCAGCGGAAAATACACCGAGGAACCCGCCACCGGCGAATGGGAAGCCAAAGTGAAGGAATTGCACGGCCAATTGATCGAGCACATCGCGGAGTCCGATGATGATTTAATGAATAAATTTTTCGAGCAAGGCAATCTGTCGGAGGAGGAATTTCGGGCGGGGATTCATGCGGCGGTACAGAAGGAACTGTTCATTCCGTTATTCTGCGCCTCGGCGGAAAACAACATCGGCGTGGCGCGGCTGATGGATTTCATCGCCAAATACGGCTCATCACCGGTGGACCGCAAGAAAGTGAAGGCCACGGACGCGAATGGGAACGAAATCGAAGTGGCACTCGAGAGCAACGAGACGGTGGCTTACGTCTTCAAGACCATGTCCGAGGCGCACTTTGGGGAGTTGTCGTTTTTCCGCGTCTATTCCGGCTCAGTCACGGCCGGTTCGGATTTATACAACAGCAACCGTAAGGCGAACGAGCGGATTGGCCAGATTTATCTGCTCAATGGCCAGACGCGTGAGGCGGTGAATACGCTGGGCGCGGGCGACATCGGAGCGACGGTGAAGCTCAAGGTCACGCACACGGGCGATACCCTTTGCAACCCGAAACGTCCGGTGTCGCTGCCCAGGGTGACTTATCCCAAACCGAATATTCACGCCGCGCTCGTGTCCAAGGTGAAGGGGGAAGAAGACAAGGTGGCCTCCGGCCTGGCAGCATTGCATGGGGAGGACCCGACATTTCTTTACGTGGTGGATTCGGAATTGCATCAGACAATTATATCGGCGCAGGGCGAATTGCATTTGGAAGTGGTGGCCGACCGGTTGCGACGCCGCCACAACGTCCACGTGGAACTGGCCGAGCCGCGCGTGAAGTACCGCGAAACCGTCAAGGGCAAGGGCGATTCAAAATATCGGCACAAGAAACAAACGGGCGGCGCCGGGCAATTTGCCGAAGTGTGGATGCGCATCGAACCGCTGCCCCGCGACAGCGGCGTGGAATTCACCAATTCGCTTGTCGGCCAGAATGTGGACCGCGTTTATGTGCCATCGGTGGAGAAAGGCGTGCAACAGGCTTGCACGGAAGGGATTCTGGCCGGGTGCAAGGTGACGGACGTGAGGATTGATTTTTACGATGGCAAAATGCATCCGGTGGATTCAAAAGACATCGCGTTTCAGATTGCGGGATATTTTGCGTTCAAGGAAGCATTCACGACGGCGAAGCCGGTCCTGCTGGAGCCGATCGAGACGGTGGAAATCCATATTCCGGAAGATTGCATGGGCAAAGTGATGGGCGATTTGTCGAGCCGGCGGGGCAAAATCCTGGGGATGGAAACTAACGGCGCTTTTCAAGTGATCAAGGCGAGTGTGCCGACCAAAGAACTGTACCATTATTCAAGCACGCTGCGGTCGTTGACAGGCGGGCGCGGTGTTCACACCGAGGAATTCAGTCATTATGAGGAAATGCCACGGGAGGCGACAGAAAAGGTGATTGCGGAGGCGAAGAAGAGGAAGGAAATGGCGGAAGCGCATTGAGTACGCCAATGTTTTGCAGTAGCAGCGAATCTAGTTCGTTCTGATTAAACTGAACGTTGCTTTGGCGTCCGGCGACATCAAACTCCCCGAAAGTGGTATCAGCCCCATTGCCTTCCAGCCACCGCACACCAAGAACTGGCGGAATCTCCGTCCGCCGCCACTTTCAGCCCGGCGCTTAATGCACGAGCGCAGCTTCGCTCTTGCGAACGGCGGCGTAGAGCGCGTCCTTCAATTTGGCGCGCTGGAATTTCAGTTCATCAATCTGCTGATCGGTAGCGTATTCAACTTCCTCCTCGATGCGGCAGATTTCGTCATCGAGTTGGTGGTATTTTTCGAACATCGCGCGAAACTTTGCGTCCGCCAGCTTGAGCGAACGGATGGTCTCGCGGAATTCAGGGAATTCCGTTACGAAGGGATGATGTATATCCATGGGAGTGTCTCCGGTTGAGGGTTCACCTGCCGCGCCGAAGCACGGCAAGCTTGTCGGTCGGTGAGGAGTTTGTCTTGTCTCATGACCTAAGATGAGTCAAATAAACCTCACTTTGCCATTTCCCGCCAGTAAAATTTTCAAAAAAAATCAGCGCCGACCCAACCGCTGCAGCAACTTTCCATGGATGCCCCCAAACCCGCCGTTGCTGAAAACGCAAATCACATCGCCGCCCTGGACGGTTTTTGCGACATGCGCCACGATGGAATCCACATCCGGCAAATACGCGGCTTCCTTTTTGGCGGCAATCAAATCCCGGATCAATTGCTCCGGGTTAAGACGTTCATCCGGGGGAAGTTGTTCCAAACGCGCGACTTCGGAAATGACGACGGTGTCGGCGTCGGCAAACGCGCCAACCAGCTCCGTTTGAAAGACATTGCGGCGTGTGGTATTGCTGCGCGGTTCGAAGATGGCCCAGATTTTTTCACGCGGATATTTCAGGCGGAGCGCCTTAAGGGTTTCGCGGATGGCGGTTGGATGGTGGCCAAAATCGTCAATGACGGTGACGCCGGCGGCAATGCCGCGCACTTCCAAGCGGCGCTTGATGCCGCGAAAGGTATCGAAGGCCGACTGGATTTGCTTGTTCGAGAGGCCGCAATGTTTGGCCGCGCCGATGACGGCAAGCGCATTGCGGGCATTCAGTTCGCCGAGCAGATTCAAATGGAATCTAAAGCTGGGAATTTCAAATTCGGTGGCGGTGGGACCGAACCGCAAATTAAAGGCGCGGATGGCGTTGTCGTCACCCAGGCCGAATTTTTTTACGGGACAATGGGTGACATTCAGAAGCAGGGCGAGATTCGGGTCGTCGCCGTTGGCAAGGAGCAGACCATTGCGGGGCACGAGCCGGATGAACTGGGAGAAGGACTTTTTGACGGCGTCGAGGTTTTCAAAGATGTCAGCGTGGTCGAATTCCAGGTTGTTGATGACGGCGATTTCGGGGAGATAATGGATGAACTTGCTGCGTTTGTCGAAGAAGGCGGTATCATATTCATCGCCCTCGATGATGAACCATTCACTTTGGGTGAAGCGGGCGCCCTGCGAAAAATTGTTGGGGATGCCGCCGATGAGGAAGCCGGGGTTCAGGCCGTTGTGCTCAAAAACCCACGCCAGAAGCGAAGTGGTGGTGGTCTTGCCGTGCGTGCCGGAAACGACAATGGAGCGTTTGCCGCGGATGAAAAATTCCTTGAGCAATTCCGCGAGCGAGCAATAGCGTAATTTGTGGTCAAGAACGAATTCCGCCTCGGGATTGCCGCGCGAAATGGCGTTGCCAATCACGACCAAATCCGGCTTGTGGGAAAGGTTCTTTTCGGCGTAACCGTTGATGGCCTCAATTTTTTTTGCGGCGAGAAACGAGGCCATGGGTTCATAAACATTCTGGTCGGAACCGGTGACCGAGTATCCCTGGTCGAGCATGGCGGCGGCGGCGGAAGCCATCGCGGTGCCGCCGATGCCGGTAAAATGAACGGATTTGATTTCGGAAAACATTCCCACCATTAAAGCACCATGGCGGGGAGGCAAAAAGCCTTTTGCGCAAAAAAAACGGCGAGGCCCACTGGAGCCTCGCCGCGGGGGAAGGTTGGGTTTTACTACAATTTCTTCTTGGCGTCGTCCGGCACGTCCACTTTCGTCGTGCCCACGTCGCTGATTTCAACCGTCGTGTCCCGGTCAACGTCGCGGTCGTTGTCGTTAAAAGTGACCGTTCCCGAAACTTTGAATTCGTATTTGGAGAGGACACCGTTGGAGATCCAAATTTTGAGGGAGCCTTTGGCGTTGCTCACGGTCGGACCACCGCCGTTACCGCCACCGCGGCGACGGAATGTCAGCAGCGTTTTGGCGCCAGTGTCAGTCAGGTCGGCGGAATAAACGTCGCCATTTTTCGTCAAGGGCTTGGCATCCGCCAGGAGATTGGTGACCTGCAGAGCGGGGGCTTTGAAATTGCGAATCATTCCGCCCATGAACCGTCCGGGGCCTTGATCATCCATTTCGGAAGGCGCCTGCCATCCATTATCCGCAGTGTAAACCGCAAACTTGTCGCCTTTTATCACCCATTTGACGTCATTATCCCCGAAACTGGTGCTGACGAATGTATAACCATCCTTCTCCGTTTGGCCGTTGAGAGGCGCGGGTTGGAATTGACTGTCTGGCGGAACGACAACCGTCTGTTTCCAACTGTAATTGGGTTGGTTTGCGAGCGCCTGGGCAGCGGTCGTGACGTCGGTTTGGCTGGAATCCTGGGCCATGAGCGGGGCGGCCAGCAGCGTGATAATGCCGAACAATGCTTGTTTTTTCATAATATGTGAAGGAGTTGACCTTATAAGAACCATATAGAAAACATATTGCAAGAAAAAAATGCGCGAAACCACCATCGCCAATTGTGTGGATGGCGCTCCCGCCGGGTTTATGGCAATAAGCGTCTATCAAGCTGTGATTTCTCTGGATCGTTGGACGAGGAATGTATTTGCCTTCGTGGCACTGGCCGGCGGCAATTCCATTGGTTGGACCGCGCCGATTTCAGCGCAGGACTCCGCCAACATGGATGCCCAGCGCGACGTGGCGGCCGCTCACGGGTTTCTGTTGGACACGAATCGGGCGTTTCCGATCCTCTTTATTGTGGGTGATTCCACGGTCCACAATCCACAGAAAACCGAACGCGGCTGGGGTGATGTCATCGGAAAATATTTTGATACGAATCAAATCCGGGTGGAGAATCATGCCCTCGGCGGGCGTAGCAGCCGCACATTTATCACGCAGGGTTGGTGGGACAGCGTATTGGCGGCGGCAAAGCCCGGCGATTTTGTCATCATCCAGATGGGACATAACGACGGTGGACCCCTGGACGACACGAACCGCGCGCGGGGCACGATTCGCGGCATTGGCGATGAGGAAAAGGAAATCTACAATCCGATCATGCACAAGAAAGAGGTGGTTCACACCTACGGCTGGTATTTGCGCAAATACATATCGGACGCACGCGCCAAAGGGATGACGCCAATCATTTGTTCGCCAGTGCCCCATGTGCCCAAAGAGGAAATGAAGGCCGGCGAGACGGAAAATTGGGATTATGTTCGCTTTGCCGGCGAGGTGGCCACGAATGAAGGCGCGCTGTTCATCAATTTGAACCAAATCGTCATCAGCCATTACGTCGGGATCACGCCGCAGGAAATTAAGGCGACGTATTTCACAACCGCGGACAACACCCATTCAAGCTTCGCGGGCGCTGAACTGAACGCGGAATCGGTCATCGAAGGAATTCGCGGGCTGAACAATTGCCCCTTGAGAAATTATTTGATCAAACCAAAACCATCCGATCTCTGATTAAAACTTTACGGCCTGTCATTTTCGCGTCATATGAAAATTTTCCAAAGGGCCAGTTGCCGCTGTTGAAGGAGTGGCACATTCCCTTCCGCGTCAACTTTTCAATTTCCGCTCCAGAATTTCGCCAACCAGATTCGGGTTGGCCTTGCCTTTGCTCAATTTCATCACCTGGCCCTTGAGGAAATTCAGCGCGGCAACCTTGC